>CANJEC010000241.1 GCA_947473395.1 Actinomycetota bacterium
GCATGCAATTCAGCCCCCATGGCGAGGAGTTCATCGCAGCGCTCTGCTGCTTGTTGCCGCGATGCCGGGTTGCGCTGCTTCATGAGCGGGACAACGAGTTGCTCGACGAAACCAGCTTCTCGCTCCGCCGAGACCTTGTACATGCGCAGGTGCCGAGGCTCAACGCCCAGTTCGGCGTAGCGAGCTGCAAAATGTGCAACCTCGACTGCCTCGCCGTCATAGGTTGGCCTGCCACCCATGAATCCAGACACAACTAAACCGTATTGCTCCAGCCCTGCAAGAAGGTCCTCGCTAATGCCGCACAACTCGCACAACTCTTCAGCGGACAGCAACGTGTCCGAAGCGGAAGGCTTCTTCTTTCGCGCAGGTTTTCCGCGCCCAGATCGAGCAGCCTCGGAGGGCTCTGATTCTTGAGCGGTTGAGCCCTCGCTATCTGATTCAGAAGCGGCTTTTCGAGATCGCCCCTTGATGCGAGGGTCCTCTTGCAGGGCTGCAACAACATCTGCAGGAGTGGCATGAGCAGGGCGGTTTGACTCAGTCACAGGCTCTCCAGAAGTGGAAGTGGTCTCAGATGCAAGATCTGCGTCTCGCTGGGCATTGCGGGCCTCGGGCAAAAGTGCACGGGAGCGCTGAGCAGAAGCGGAATCCTCTGAACGCTGCGTGGCAGAGGCCACCGCTGGGTGGGCCGGAGACATGCGCTCAGACCCTGCAGCAGCCGTATCACTCAGGCTTGCATCAGCACCGAGATCGTCCTCGTCCTCGTCATCCTCGTCGCCTTGAACCGTTGCCGGATCAAGCAGATCAAGGTCGGTCGTGGTTGACCACAGTGTCGGCTGATCGCCCATGGGGTCGTATTGATCGACACCTTGCTCCAACATGTTCTTGATCACTTTGAGCGGCAAGAAGTTGTCTCGCTGCTGATGCAGGATCCAGCGCAGCCGCTCAATGTCTGCCTCGTAGAACTTGCGATAACCAGAGCCTGTTCGTTCAGGCGCAATAAGGCCCTGACTCTCAAGAAAGCGAATCTTGGAAATCGTCACATCGGGGAAGTCTTCTTGCACCATGGCAAGCACCTCTCCGATAGAGAGATGACCCGCCGTTGCAGTATCACTCATGCCGGACCTCCGAGAATCCCGATAACAAACACAAATCTAAACTTCCCAACCTGAACCTGCGCACCCTCACGCAGCAGCGCCTGGGTCACCCGCTCGCCATCAAGGTACGTGCCATTGAGCGAACCGGCGTCGAGTAATTGAAATTGCCCATCGGTGTCTCTGCGAACCTCTGCGTGATTTCTCGACACCGTGATGTCATCAAGGAACACGATGCTCTTGGGATCACGACCAATTGTGACCACATCGGATGTGAGAGCAAAGCGAGCGCCTGCAGTGGAACCGCGGGTAATGATGAGTTGCCCGACCTCGCCCGCACCCGCAACATCAACACCCACAATGGGATAACTACCAGTAGCAAGCTCGGTCACCTCGGGTAACTCGCCGCCACATGCTGAGCAAAAGTTTGCTCCTGGCTGATTCAAGATGCTGCAAACCGGGCACATGACCCCATCGGCGCCCATAGGTTCTGCGCTCAGTTCTCGGTGATCTGCCGGTATGCGGCAGCGTCGAGAAGTTCCTGGACTGCAGCAAGGTCGGTCGGTTCAATCGTTGCGATCCAACCCGCCTCGTACGGGTCAGAGTTGATCAGTTCAGGCGAGAGCTCAAGCTCTGAGTTGATCTCCACGACCGTCCCGCTGATAGGAGCGTAAATCTCCGAGACCGACTTCGTTGACTCAACCTCGCCGAAAGTATCCCCAGCGCCTACCGAGGCTCCGATTTCTGGCACTTGGACGAACACAACGTCTCCAAGGGCATCCTGTGCGTAATCGGTAATACCGATCCGCACCTTTCCGTCCTCAATCCGAATCCATTCGTGGTCGGATGAATACCTGAGTTCTTCTGGCACGTTCATGATGTCAAAGCTACCCGACAGGGACCTACAGATGAGTGCCCAACTCGGATGGATCTCCAGAGCGGGTGTCTACTAGGGCTTCGCACCTACTTCAGCATCTGTCGAATGCGCCGGGCGTACTCCTGAGACAAGGTCCGCGCATCGCTTGCAGTGTCGCCTTCAGCCCAAATGTGGGTAATCGGCTCTTCCGGGTCGGGCAGAACGAGCACCCACCCCGAATCATGGTGCACCTTGATGCCATCGATCAGGTCAACCTCTCGGCCATGCGTTTGCTCGACCAGCGTCCGCATCACGGTGCCCTTTTGTTCCCATGGAGTGATCACTTGTTCGTGTAGGAGATGCACCGATGGTGCATGCGCAGCGAGTTCAGACAGCTTCACATCTCGGCCTGCTAGCAGATCAAGCATCTTCAGTAGTCCTGCTGCGGCGTCAAAGGCAGGCAAGAAGCCCGGGAGGATAATCCCACCCTCAAGATTCGCAGCGAACCCAACCGCAGGAGAGTCAGCCTCTTCCATCAGGGCCGCTGCTGAAGTCTTGGTCCACAAGACTTTGTACCCGCGGGACTCAACTATCTCTGCTGCCGCCCTGCTAACCGTTACCGGCAATGCCACGGTGTCGCCTAGAAGGTTGTCGCAAACCAAGTCCAAGAAGACAAACAGCAATTGATCAAAAGTAAGGACCGTGCCGTGGTCGTCCACGAGTAACAACTGCTCACCGCTTGGATCAATGAGCGCACCAAGGTCGGCACCAGAAGCTTTGACTAGTGCCGCAACCTGAGCGGCATGCTCGTCGCGATCGAATCCGAGGGTTCCCTTTGTCGATGCAAAAGGATTGACCACCAGGACCTCTGCGCCAAGCTTGGCCAGCACATTTGGCATCACAAAACTGGTGGAACCATAGGAGTAATCAATCACAACCTTGAATCGTCTTGCAGCGACCCGCTTGACGTCGATGGTGTGTTCAAGCGCCAGCGCATACTGCTCAAGTGCACGCGGCACTAAATCGATGTCGCCGATGTCGGCCGGTCGCACTCGACGGAAGTCCTCACGCGTAAAGAGTCGCTCAATCTTTCGCTGCTGCTCTTCGAGAATGTCAGAGCCGCCACGATCGAAGAACCGAATGATGACCGAGTCCGGGTCATCTGAACTCAGTCGCAGGGTGATTGCCCCAGAAACCAACGTTGCTCTGCAATGAAAACGCGTGAGCGGAACGCTTGCCGTCTCAAGGTCTAAGACGTTGACTCCGCCGGCGTTGAGTCCGGCAATCATCGCTCGCTTTAACATGCGTGCGGCTCGACTTGAGTCTCTCGACACCACCACGGTGGCGTCTTTTTTGAGCGAAGTCGCAAAGGCGAGTGCGACTTTGGCTGCTAGCTCGGGGGTCATATCGACGTTTGCCAGACCAGTCACTCCCCCATTGCCGAACAGACTTCTAGCGCCACGCGATTCCCAGATA
>CANJEC010000242.1 GCA_947473395.1 Actinomycetota bacterium
AGAGTGGAGCGATCCGTACATCGGCCAATTCGACGCCGGATGGGATGCATGGCGCCGCTCGACTCTCGAGCGACAGATTGCACTCGGCATTGTCCCGCCCGATACCGAGTTGCCCACTGACTCCGAGCATGTACCCGTTTGGGAATCCATGCACCCCGATCAGCGGCGGGTAGCAGCACGCATGATGGAGATCTACGCCGGGTTCTTGACCCACGCCGATGCGCAGATCGGGCGCGTTCTGGCCGAACTCGAAGAGCTTGGCGAACGCGATAATACGATTGTCGTTGTCGTCTCCGACAACGGAGCGTCGGGTGAGGCTGGACCGTCCGGTTCGGTCAGCGAGTTCCGATTCGCTCAGGGGCGCGATGAGGACCCCGAGCTGAACCTAGCGATGATCGACGAATTGGGCGGACCCCGGGCATATAACCACTACCCGTGGGGTTGGGCCGAGGCCGGAAACACGCCAGTGCGGCGCTTCAAGCGCTACACGTTCGAGGGGGGCGTGCGCGACCCGTGCGTGATCTCGTGGCCGGCAGGGCTAGATGCGGACGGATCAGCTAGCCCCGGATCAGATATTCGCGGACAGTACTGCCACGCGATCGACGTACTCCCCACGCTGCTTGACCTGCTTGGCGTGGAGCCGCCAGAGCACGTAAACGGTCTAGAGCAGATGAGTCTGGACGGCGTCTCGCTACGCCCGATGCTTGCCTCGGTCGAAGCTCCTGAGCCGCGCACTGCGCAGTACTACGAGTGCTGGGGAAGCCGGGCAATGTACGTCGATGGTTGGAAGGTCGTGACGAATCACATCAACCAGCTCACCCACGCCGAACGCGATCTGATCGCGGGCAGTTCGGACTTTGCCACCGATCACTGGCACCTGTTCGATTCACGAAACGACCTTGCCGAGAACCACGACTTGGGCGAGCAGTATCCCGAGATGCTTGAGCAGCTCGTGGCCCGCTGGCACGCGGAAGCCGAACGGAACGGAGTCCTACCACTCAGCGATGGGGTCTTTGACCGATTGCCACACCTGTTTCTGCCGTGGCCCTCTGGAGCCTCACGTGTTGAACTCCGGCCAGGCGAGCGAGTGTTCGAGGACAACACCCCAACGTTATGTAACGGGTTCACGATCACGGCTCATCTGGGTGCCCCGCTTGTGGCCAACGACTGCGGCGTTCTTGCGGAGCAGGGTGACTACAACGGCGGCTGGGTTTGGCACTTGACCGAATCTCGGCTGCGCTTTGCGGTGAGTTTTGTGAGTGAGTTCGTGACCGAGCTGGCAGTAGCGGTGCCGGTGGGAGCCTCGACTCTTCAGATTCTGGGGCGACCCGAGGCTAATGATGGCGTCGAACTAGCCGCCCTTGCCGATGGAGTAGTGGTTGGCACAGGCCGCCTTCCGCACGAGTGGCCTGGACTGTGGACACCGAATTCCTCGGCCTCCCTACTCGCCGGAGTCGGGCGTCCCCTGCCGGTCTGTGACGGATATGACCCAACGGTTCCATTCAGCGGCGTGCTCGAACGGCTGGTAGTCGCTGCCGACGGAGGCGCTGCGCTAGCCGACCTGACACGGCAGGTCGAGATTGCGTTTAGGAACCAATGACAGCAAAAGGACAGCAGATGAAGCCAAGGGGCCGACCATCTAATTCATGCACGGCCGACACGGTCGCCGTCATGCTCGTGGCTGCGCGGAAGCAGTTCGCCGCGCAAGGCTACGCAGCCACCTCGAACAGGACGGTGGCCAATGCGGCAGGGCTAGCGCACACGGCCATCTACAACCACTTCGGCTCAAAGGCTCAGCTCTTTACGGCTGTGTTTCTTGACGTGCAGGACCGGCTCATCTTCGAACTGCAAAGGTCTGCTGCTCGTACTCCAGACGAGCCTGCCTTCCCTGGAGCGTTGCTCGACGCCATTGAGGAACTTCGCGCCGCCGATCCGACCTACGTCGAGTTTCTTGCCTCTATGTACGTTGAAGTGCGCCGCCATCCAGAGTTGCGAAACGTGTTTCAGGGCGAGGAGCCGTTCCCGATTGTCGACGTCTTGCGAAGCCTCGCAGCCAGTCCGGGAGCTAAGTCGGCGCTCGGCAAGGGCGAGGATCCGACCTGGTTCTGGATCACCTTTGCGTTGGGTCTCGCCCAGCTGAGTGCACTCGCCGACACTGCCACCTTTGCTACAACTGTCGAGATGTTCCGCCAGCAGTTCGTGCATGTACCGGGAGCTGACTCGTGACGGCAGAAGGTTCGGGCGTGGTTTTCCCTGCAGACCTCAATCAACTCTCTGCAGCAGTACTTACCGAGGCCTTGTCTGAGCGCTGGCCGGATGCTGTTGTCGAGCATCTAGAAATCGTTGAGGCCAAGCGCTGCGGAGATGGTGTTGCGTCCACTGCTGACCGGGTCGTGCTCGACCTCATCTACGCCGCAGGATCGGATTCGGAACTACCTCGCCGGCTGATTCTCAAGACGATGCTCGCATCTCCTCACGCACCGGCTGCGATGTATGAGAACGAGGTGCGCTTCTACGGCGAACTGCGTGAGGAACTCGATATCGAAGCGCCCAGAGCGTTCGCAAGCCACTTCGACCCCAAGACTGGTCGGTTCGGACTATTACTCGAGGACCTGACTGCCCGCGAAGCTAGGTTCCCTTCGGCCATCGAACCAGTGAGCCTGACCGAGGTACGGTCGATCCTGGCTCACCTCGCCACGCTCCACGCGCGTTTTTGGAACAGTCCTCGTTTCGAGGGCGACCTTGCTTGGGTGCCCACCCCGATGAGTGGGGGAATGTTCGAGGTCTTCGACCTGATCGGCCTAGAACTGATCGAGGATCAGGTCGGGCGTTACCCGTTCAAACAAGATCTGATCGCCCCCTTGGGTCGGACCCTGAGCGAGTTATGGGATCTGCTCTGGCTGGTGCAAAGAAAGCACTGCGACGCACCGACCACCCTTCTGCATGGTGACCCGCACCTAGGCAATACCTACCTTCTGCCTGGGGAGCGTGGCGGCCTGTTGGACTGGCAGTTGATGATGCGCGGAAGCTGGGCGCATGACGTCACCTATTTGATCGTGACCTCACTTGATCCTGAGGTTCGTCGTGCTCATGAACGCGAATTGCTTGGCGAGTACCTCGATCAGCTCCGGGCGAACGGCGTCGAAGATGCACCGCAGCTCGAGGCTGCGTTCGAGCAGTGCCGAACTGCAGCGCTCTGGGGACTCGTTATTGGGTGGCTGATCTGCCCTCCCGAGAATTACGGGCAGCCGATCACCGAGGCCAACATCACTCGCGCTGTCACGGCTGTGACGGACTACGACACCATCTCGGTAATTGAGGAGTGGAGCAAATGAACGATCAGCATGGCGGAACCGAAGAGTCCCTAGATGGGTGGGTGCTTGACCAGGAGAGGCTGGCAGACCGCT
>CANJEC010000243.1 GCA_947473395.1 Actinomycetota bacterium
GCAACGAGATCGATTCGCTCCATGCTCAGCTGATCTAACACGTTGTCCGTGTAGCGCTCGCGATCAAAGTTCGGTGAAAAATCTGTGCGCTCAATAAGAACACACCGAAGCGAATGGTCAGCGGCGATCTGCTCAACGGCGCAGTGCCGATCCACCATCACAAGGTCAATCGGCAAGCCCGCCCGGGCCATCGCATCAAGAAGGGTCCCGCTTCCAGAGGCGAGTACGGCAAGTCGCATATGCGCTGAAACTATCAGCCCTATGACTTCATGGGATCTGCTAGCAGACACTCGGTGCCTGCTAGCAGATCCGCCAGTCAGTGACTGCAGTTCATCATCTTGGTCTACAGGCCCTTGACCACGTCAACCATGAGCAGACCAGCTTCGGTTGGGTTTGCGCCAACGCTCACACCGGCTGCCTTCATGGCATCCATCTTGGCTGCAGCGGTGCCCTTGCCGCCGGACACGATGGCACCGGCATGGCCCATCTTCTTTCCAGGAGGAGCAGTCTGACCTGCGATGTAACCAACCACAGGCTTGGTCATATTCGAGGAGATAAATTCTGCGGCCTCTTCTTCGGCCGAGCCACCGATCTCGCCGATCATCATGACTGCAGTGGTCTCATCATCTGCTTGGAAGCGCTCAAGGCAATCAATAAAGCTGGTGCCAGGAACCGGGTCGCCACCAATACCAACGCAGGTAGTCACACCAATGTTCTGCGACTGCAGTTCATAGAGGGCCTGATAGGTCAGCGTTCCCGAACGGCTCACGATGCCCACGTTCTTGGCACCCGGCTCAGGGTTCTTGGCAATGTGCCCGGCAGTGATTCCGATATTGCATTTTCCGGGGCTAATGATTCCCGGGCAGTTTGGCCCAAGCAGCTGTACGCCTGGGAAATCGCGCTTGATTTTGTTGAAGAACCAGGCCTCATCTTGTGCGGGTACACCTTCGGTGATGCACACGATGAACTCAATGCCGCCCTCGGCCGCTTCCATGATGGCGGCGCGTACTCCGGCTGCGGGAATAAAGATGCAGCTAGCAGTCGCTCCCGTTTCGGCTACTGCATCTGCCACCGAGGCAAAGATCGGAATGCCATCAACATTCTCACCAGCCTTTTTCGGGTTCGTTCCGGCAACAACCTGCGTGCCATATTCACGGTTCAATAAACCGTAGTAGCGGCCTTGGCTGCCAGTGAGTCCTTGATACAGGACCTTGGTGTTTTCATCTACAAAGATGCTCATCTGATTGTGACCTTTTTCTTGTGGGCTGTTGTCAGCGGCTAGCGGCGAGCTCAACAGCCTTGCTGGCTGCCTCAAGCATCGTCGGCTGCATCTGCAGTTGATCGGACAGGTGCGGGGCAAGAATTGCTCTGCCCTCTTCGGCGTTAGTGCCATCAAGGCGAATCACGATCGGTGACTCAATGGTGACTCTTCCGAGCGCTTCGATAATGCCGTTCGCAACTTCTTCACCGCGGGTGATTCCACCAAAGATATTGATGAAGATTGCCTTTACTGCAGGGTCATTGTTGATGACCTCAAGTGCTCCGGCCATCACGTCGGCATTTGCACCGCCGCCGATATCTAGGAAGTTTGCTGGTTTGCCGCCGGCCTGGTTGACCACATCAAGGGTGCTCATTGCTAGACCAGCACCGTTTGCGATGATGCCTACCGACCCGTCAAGGCCCACGTACTGCAAGCCCTTTTCGTGTGCGGCCTGCTCACGCGAGTCGCGCTCTTGTGTGGCTTCATACTCTGCCCACTCATGGCGGTACATGGCGTTGTCGTCCAAGGTCACCTTGGCATCGAGTGCATGAACCTCGCCGGTTGGCTTCAGAATGAGGGGGTTGATCTCTGCCAGATCAGCATCGCCCTCGGTATAGGCCCGATACAGCTTCAGCAGGATGTCTACTGCGCCATCCTCGGCTGCTGGGTTCAGATTGGCTGCTTTGACCCAAGCTCTTGCGGTTGGTTCATCAAGACCATCCACCGGATCGATCCAGATCTTGGCGATTGCATCGGGGTTCTCTTCGGCTACTGCCTCGATCTCGACGCCACCCTCGGCGGAGAGCATCCCAAGATGCTTCTTGGCCGAACGGTCCAGAGTGAAACTGGCGTAGTACTCCTCAGCGATATCAGAAGCCACTTCGATCCAGACCACATTGACGGTATGGCCCTTGATGTCCATTCCCAAAATGTTTGAGGCGTACTCGCGTACCTCCTCGGCGGTGTTAGCCAGCTTGATGCCACCAGCTTTGCCACGGCCACCTACCTGCACCTGCGCCTTGATCACCACTGGGTACTCGCCAATGCGGCCGGCTGCAGCGACTGCATCCTCCACAGTGGTGACTGCCTCGCCCTTTGACACTGGAATGTCGAAAGAAGCAAAGAATTGTTTTCCTTGGTACTCGAAGAGGTCCACCCTCGTGTGCCTTTCTGCTCGGCCATCGGCCCGTCGGATAACGCCGGTGCGCTACCCGAGGGTGCACAATCTGAACTCATGCACCCGGCGGGGGATCCTAAACGCCTCGGGGCCTGCATCTCATATCGAGAACAAAATCAGATTTTGGCTCGAACTGCATTTTTGGCTGGAACCATGCAGAATTGGGGGTACTCATGCCAGTAGAACGCCGTTCAGGCAAACAGCAACTCATCGCAATCAGCCTTGGGGTTGGAGCCGTTGTGATTGCCATCGCTCTTGCTTGGGGCATGCTCGCCCTTGCCGGTGGGAACGAAACTGCCACACAACTGCGCCTAGGCGACGACGTCTTCGATGCCGGCAACGCTGTGCGACTGTCAGCCCAAATCAACACGAAGGGGCCGCTGTTGTTTAGCGATGTTTCTGGTCGGGGGCAGCAGCGGCCCATTGCGGTCAACCACTTTGGCGCCGATCCGGCAACACGCTGGGTGGCCTTCGATGCTGCCGCGCCTGGAGCACCAGAAAACTGCTTTCTGGTTTGGTCGGCTGAGCGCAAGGTGTTCGAGGAGCGATCCGCTGCGAGTGGTGCTGAGCGTGAGCAGGGGCAGATTTGTAGAGACATCACCTTTCCCGCAAACGGGGAAGGCCTAGATCAGTACTCCTGGAGAATCGACAAGGCAGGGAGCCTGACGATTGACCTGCGGCCAGATGACAAGATCACGAGCAACGGTGGCGGCTAGCGGCTAGCGGTGCTCCTTGCTAGCGGCGCCACTTCTAGCTGCTAGCGGCGCCACTGCTAGCGCCGAGCAGAAGAATCACTCAGCAAAAAGTGGCAGCAGGCGATCCCGCTGAACTTTGCGGGTGCCAGTTCGCGGAAGCTCCTCGACGATCAGAATGCGGCGAGGTGCTTTGTATTGAGCCATGCGAACACC
>CANJEC010000244.1 GCA_947473395.1 Actinomycetota bacterium
GTCAGCAGCTCAAAAGCATTCCTGTGATCAAGCTCACATTCAGCATCTGGGTACTCAAGAGTGAGACGCTCATGAACGAGCCGAGCACGGCCCTTTGGGGATCGAGGCTTGCGAAAGGAAGTCACGGTTCAACGCTAGCCTCAGAGCCTCATGCCGCCTGATACTCCGCAACCTGATACGCCGCAACCGGAATCTCCGCTGGCTGGCCAGACTGCGGGCGAACTCATCTGGGTAAAGAATCACCTTGCAACCACAGATGCAGATCAGGCCGCACTCGGCCTTGAGCGTGTCCGCCTGCTTCAACAAATGAGGAGACCACTACCACTCACTGAATCCGAACTTGCAGGAACGCCCAGCGTGTATCTGCGCGCATTTCAAGTTGGAGATGACGATGCTGGGCTGCTCCGAGTGAACAACCGCGCCTTTGCTTGGCATCCAGACCAGAGTGGTTGGGATCGCGAGCGACTGCACGCCCAAACCAGATTGCCCGAGTTTGACCCCAGCCTGCTTCTCATCCACGAGGGTGAAAGTGGAGCCATCGACGGGTTCTGCTGGACCAAGATCCACCCGGCGACCCAGACTGAGCCGGCCTGTGGCGAGATCTATGTGATCGCAGCTGATCCAGATACCCATGGGACAGGTCTCGGCCGGGCACTCACCGTGGGTGGGCTGAAATTGCTGAGCGCCCATGGCCTGCAACTGGGCATGCTCTACGTTGAATCCGACAATGAACCCGCCATCAAGCTCTATGACCGCTTGGGCTTTACGGTGCACCACTTCGAGTCCGCATACCGCGCCGTTGACTCCGCCCTTTAGGATCCTGTTGTGACTCAGCGAAGCTTGTATGACCTAGATCGCAGTGATTGGGGCGAGTTCCTGAGCGAGGAGCCTGCATTTCGAGTCGACCAGATCTTCAATGGCCTGTACCACCAGGGCAAAGAACTCGATGAACTCACCTCGTTACCTCAGACCCTGCGCACACGCCTGCGCAGCGAACTGCCCACTGCGCTGCAGACGGTGACTCAACAGGCCAGCGATAACGGCGAAACCACAAAGTTCTTGTGGGAACTGTCTGGCGGGGCCAGAGTCGAGACCGTACTCATGCTTTACCCCGACCGCGCCACCGTGTGCATCTCGAGCCAAGCAGGTTGTGCAATGGGCTGCAGCTTTTGCGCAACAGGGCAAGCTGGGTTTGAGCGGCAGTTGAGCGCCGGGGAAATCATTGAGCAGGTGGTGCGCGCTCGGCGAGTTGCAGCTGAGCAGCAACCTCCCCGAAGAGTGTCCAACATTGTGTTTATGGGCATGGGTGAGCCCATGGCCAACTTTGATAACACGTGGGCTGCGGTGCAGAGGATCCATGACGATATGGAGATCGGAGCACGCCATATCACTGTGTCTACTGTTGGGCTGATCCCGGGAATCAATCGGATGGCTGCCGAAGCGCTGCCCGTGAACCTGGCTGTTTCCCTTCACGCGGCCGATGACGATCTGCGCAACGAGCTTGTTCCCATCAACCGCAAGTACCCGCTCAAAGACTTGATGGAATCCTGTGCAAATTATTTTGCTGCAACTCGCCGCCGGGTGAGCTTTGAATGGGCAATGATCCACGATGTCAACGATCGGATTTCGGATGCTCAGGCCTTGGCAGGCCTTGCTCAACCGCTGCGAGCGCATATCAATTTGATTCCTTTGAATCCAACCCCCGGCTACGCAGTACGCGGGTCATCTCGGAACCGGGTTCGAGCATTTCGAGAAGAACTCGAACGTCTCGGAATCAACGTGACAGTGCGAGACACACGTGGGACCGAGATTGACGCAGCATGCGGGCAACTTCGAGCTGGCCACGAAGCAACGCCAGTCAGCAGACCTCAGCGTCGCAGCCCCCTTCCCGAGTAGGCAGCGGGCTCCTGCCCGTAGCGATCAGTTCACAAGAGGTGTAATCAGCGCACAAGAATGGTGCGAGAACCGGCCCGCACTGCATCAACAAGGTGCTCGTTCGAACCCACCTTTGATCCCGGCCACACAACTGACCGAGTGAGGCTGCCGAGTACCTCAGCACCCTCGCCCACTACTGACTCGCCACCCGACCACAACAGGTTCGCTTGCAAATAGCGCCCGAGGGTGCCGCAATCAATGACTGGACTTGGCTCGTAGACGGCATCGAGAGAACCCTCGGCCAGAGCCTGTTTCCACACCAACTCCCACAGCCCACTTGCCTTTGGCTCAAGGCCTGACGCAAGGCGCCATGGAAGCAGCGATGCCACCACCGAACTCTGTGGAGTGAACGGCAGCGCAGTGGCAGTCAAGATTCGCGCCCGGTCCCCGTCCCAGGAACTCAGGAACTCGCTCAGGTTGCTCCGCTGAAAAGTGTCAGCATTGACGATCAGCAAGCCTCGCCCATTGAGCCACGGCCTCAGAGCCCCGACAGCGCCTGCAGTTCCGAGCGCCTCTTCGCGTTCAATGCTGAGATGCACCGACTCCCCCGTGGCCCCTCGAAACGAATCAAGGTGCTGCTGAATCTGTTCGACTTGGTGATGCGCGTTTACAGCACGGTCAACGCCGGCGGCAGCGAGCGATTCGAGTGCCCAATCAAGCAGAGTGCGGTCACCGACAGGGCAGAGTGGTTTGGGTCGCAGCAAGGTTAATGGGCGAAGTCTCAGGCCCGCTCCCGCCGCGAGTGCGAGTCCGGCTACATCACCTGTCAGACTGTCAGCCATGTCGAAGCGCCGCTGGTATAACCCGAACGTTCCTCAGACTCTGGGGATTGCTCAGATGTTGCTGTATTTGGATGCCTTCTGGCTGGTGCTCGCGGTGATGTTCGGGAGTCGAGAGACCGAGATTGGGTCGGGCGGACTGATTGGTTCCTTGCTCGGCCTGGCAGGTATTGCTGCCTACGTTTACGGTGCCTATGGGATTGCGAACTCCGAGAAGCGTGGCTACCAAGTTGCCATTTTCGCGTCGTTCTTGCCGTTGATCCGGCGAGTGGTTTTGGTTGTGCTGGCTGGGGCCTCGATTTTCGGAAATCTGGGATTCATCTTCTTGGCCGGCAACGTCTTGAACGTGATGTTTGAATACGCTCTGATCGGCCTGCTGCTGCATCCCATGTCTCGTAATCATGAAAAAGCCTACTTCTCCTAAGCCGAGTCTGGCCCTGACTAAGCGGTGAGTTTGCTGCGGGTTCTGCTGCGAAGTGGCCGAGCAGCACCTTGAGCGGCCATGATCTGTTCATGGCTACAGAAATTGCAGGACTCGCTGGACTCAGAGAACTCGTCGGTACGCACCTTGGCTACTCCGATTGGCTTGAGATTACTCAGGAACGTGTCAATACGTTCGCAGATGCGAC
>CANJEC010000245.1 GCA_947473395.1 Actinomycetota bacterium
AGTCAGCACTGCAGCGGCCAAAGCCGTGGTAATTGGAACCGAGATGACCAATCCGATTGATCCCACCAGCATTCGCACAATCTCCATAGCCACAATCTCGCTACTCAGAATGCGGCCAATGGACTTGTTGCCTTGGCTAAAGAGCAGCACCAGCGGAAGAGCAGCACCTGCATAGGCCAGTACCAGCGTGTTCACTGTTGAAGCCACATGATCGCGTCCCACGGTGATGGCTTCTCGGTACAGCACGACTCTGCTCATTTTCGGGTTGGCTCTTCGCAGCGCAGACACAGTCGACACCTGAGTCACCGTGACATCGTCGAGCACCCCAAGTGCGCCAACCACGATGCCTGCAACCAATAGGCCGCGAAGATCAAGCGCCGAAGCAGTCACGCGGAGTACTTGCGCATCCTCACTAGCTAGGCCAGACAAATTGCCGAGCTCTGCTGCGATCAGGGCAAGCCCGACGATCAGAACCAAACTCAACAACGTGCCTGCGAGTGCAACCGTCGTAGCGGTGTTCACCCCATGGGCTAAATACAGCGCAACATAGGCAATTGCCACGGTTCCGACTAGGGCCACGAGAACGGCTGATTCGTTGCGAAGAAGTGAGGGCACGATGAAGGCCACCAGAATAAGCCCGCTTGCCGCCAGACCAATCAGAGCGCGAACTCCTTGCCATCTTCCTACAAAGACCACTGCTGCAACAAAGAGCATGAGCAGCCACCACATCGGCGTACTGCGCTGGAAGTCCGAGAACGAGTATCGATAGGGCACCGGACTGGTAGCAACGTCGAGCAGCACTACCTGCTCGCCGCCCTTCATCTGCGGGATTCGAAAGTCAGTATCTCGGATCAGGAAGACCCCGGTGTCACCAGCATTCTTCCCTGAGGTGATTTCGACCGAGACCTCTTGGCAGCCAGCTAAGGCGTTAGCCTCAATTGCATCGCAGGTCGTGCGAACAGCTTTGGTGACTGTTGCATCAACAAACTCAGAAGGTTGATTGCCAAGGTCCGGCGCTTCACCCCGTGGCCAGAGCAACCCAAGACCCAAGAGGGTCAGAATCGAGACAACAATGATCGCCCGTGTTACCCATTTTTGGGTCTGTTCAGCAGTCTCCATCGCTAGTCATTCTTCTACATGTCACTCAACCTTTGGGTCACCCGGCCGGGGAGTTTCGAAGGTTGGCTACGGTCTGTCCCATGCCTGATGACTTTCACGAAACTGCACTGGGTGCGGTTCCTCCTCCTCCAGAGAGATTGTTTGCCAGCGACAATGCTTCAGGGGTCCACCCCAACGTGATGGAGGCCTTACACAGAGCAAATGCTGGCCACGCACTGGCCTACGGGCAAGACCAGTGGACTCGCCAAGCGCAAGAACAGTTCGAAGAACTCTTTGAACAGCGCGTAGAGCTTGCATTCACCTTTGGCGGAACGGGAGCAAATCTGGTGGGTCTGCAGTGCTTGTTGCGGCCTTGGCAAGCCGTGATCTGCACCGAGTCAGCCCATATTGCCGTTGATGAGTGCGGTGCTGCTGAACGCTTTCTTGGCTGCAAGCTGATTGACCTGCCAGCGCTGACCGGAAAGCTTGCGCCCGAGCAGATTCTTGAGCAGTTGCATGGCCTTGGCAATGAGCACCATGTGCAGCCAAACGTGGTCTCCATCACGCAATCCACCGAACTGGGCACCTTGTATTCCGTAGACGAGATTGCAGGCCTTGCAGATACCTGCCATCGCGCCGGGCTGCTCTTGCACCTAGACGGTGCGAGAATTGCCAATGCCGTCGCAGCTGCCGGATGTTCAGCCACAGCGATGCTGGTTGAGACTGGGGTGGATGTGGTTACGTTCGGCGGCACGAAGAACGGCATGATGTTTGGAGAGGCCGTGATTTTTCTGCGGCCTGAGCTAGCGGAGCATGCTCGGTTCGTTCGAAAGCAGGCGGCACAACTGCCGTCAAAGATGCGCTATATCGCAGCGCAGTTCTCTGCCCTGTTAGAAGGCAACTTGTGGTTGCGTAACGCTGGTCATGCGAATGCAATGGCAGAACTGCTTGCTCAACAGGTTGCAGATATCCCAGGAGTTGAACTGCATCGCTCACCGCAGGTCAATGCAGTGTTTGCGACCTTGCCAGCTTGGTCCCTTGAGCCACTCATTGCGTGGTCTCCGTTTTATGTGTGGGATCAGGAGGAGGACCTTGTTCGGTGGGTCTGTAGCTATGACACCACGCCTGAAGATGTTGGCGCCTTTAGTTCTGGAATTGCTCAGATTCTGGCGGGCGGCGACCCAACCTGATCCTGGCTTACTCCGCCAGGAAAGCCAGAATTTCTGCATTCACTTCGGCCGGCTGTTCGAGTTGAAGAAAATGCCCAGCATTTTCAATCATCACTGCCCGGCTGCCCTCTACGTTGAGGTAATCGCCCGTGGTACCTGCAAGGGCTGGTGCCATGCAGCCATCGGTCTGCCCATGCAGGTAGAGCAGCGGTTGCGGGGGGAGTTCAAAAACTGCAGTCTGAGCCTGGGCGAAGGCCGGGTCCTGCAGCTCTGATTGCAGAGTTTGGCGGTAGTAGCCAAGCGCTGCCGAGACGTGTTCCGGAGTTGGCATACAGGCTGCGAAGTGAGCGACGTCCTCTGCGCAGTCGTAACCGGGAGACCAGTCCTGCCACAAGCGAGTGATGAACTCGAACTCATTCATTGGAATCATCATGTCGGACAGGGGATTGAGCTGGAAGAACATGTACCAACTCAGGCGAAGCTGGTCATAGGTGAAGAATGCCTGAGCCATGACAGGTCCTGGCGGAACTGCTGCGGTGACTACTCGACGCCAGAGTTCAGGTTCGAGGGTGGCGGCTGCGTATGCGCCCATTGCACCCCAGTCGTGGCCGATGATCACTGCGCTGCTGTCTGCACCGAGTGACCGGTGTAAGCAGTTGGCGTCTACACCTAAAACTCCGGACTGATAGTTGGCATCCTCGGCCAAGGAGGTTGGTGCGTAGCCGCGGCTAAACGGCGCGACTGCTCGGTATCCGGCTGCTGCTAGAGCTGGCAAAAGGTAGCGCCAAGTCCACGCCGAGTCCGGGTACCCGTGCAGGCAGAGTGCAAGCGGGCCTGAGCCTGCAGCAAGGTAAGCAACCTCAAGGCCATTCTCAGGCAACGTTACGGATGCAAATTCCAAGCCAAGCTTTTTCGCAGTCTCCTGTGCGGCAGCGCTTGCAAGAGGCTCAACTGAGTCGGTGGGAGACGTCATGGGGAGACCTTAGTAACTGGGCGAGGTTTCTGGGTGCCTTCAGGAACGACAACTAGAGACTTCAGTCACATATAGGTGTGCTTGTACTA
>CANJEC010000246.1 GCA_947473395.1 Actinomycetota bacterium
AATTCTGTAGCGATTCCGTCACTTCCCATAAAGGCGCTCGCTACGGGCGATACGAAGTCCACCTCATCAGGCAGGTGAATCTGGATGCCGCAGAACACGGCGATATCCATCTCGGTATGAGCCTGCAGAGCGTCGAGTTCAGCCCACATTTCTGTGTTTACTGCTGTGGCCGCCAACCGAGTGAGTTCCAACAAGTTGTCGGGTAGTTGATCGGACTGCGAGTCAACAATGCGCCGGAGACGGTCGGCCTCGTTATCGTCGAGTCCAGGAGTCTGTGGTTCAAAGCCGTTTCGCAGCGATGACAAAAGGGCGGCCATTGCTCCGCAGGTCGGGGTGACCTGATCCTGGTGGCGGCGCAGGCTTTGTCCGATGTTTCCTTCTGGGTCGATCCCTATATGTGGCAGGCCAAACACAATCAGGTGGCCACGGTCGTGATCGGAAGGCACGTGTGAGAGGGCTGCGCGCCAGCCTGTTCGTCCAAGTGAAGGCAGCGCTCCAAGGCCGCCCAAGCTGAACGGCTGATCCCATCGTCGTGCGACCAAATCTGGAAATGATTGGGTCAATTCATCGCGGCAGACAGAGACGGCGGCAAAGCTATGTTCGCGAGCAAATCCGAGTGGCGAGACCAGCTTGGCTACCCGAGCCAAGTACTGCTCGGAACTCACAGCACTAGGGAATGCATTGTTGAGAGCTTCGATATGCAACATGGGTTACTAATTTAGATTCCAAGCGTGCTCACACGCCATCCTTAGTAACTCGCTGCTGTTCGCCTGCATCGCCATCTGTATCTGGGCGATCTGAGCGGTCTGAGCGGAGCGTGGCCGAGATGGCAATGACCGCACCCAAAATGATGGCAGCGGCTAGGGCTAGCTGCAGGCCACCCACTTGTTCAACCCAGCGCTGCAAGGAGCTTTGAATCTGTCTGGCTGATTGCACCACTGTTGAGGACCCACGGGAGTTCAACTCGTTGATCTCTATAACTGCGTAGTAGCTCACAAAGCCACCAGCCAGGATCAAGAACACTGCCGAAATGGTGTTGACATAAGGCAGAATCCGCCGAAAAGTTCGAATTATTCCCTGCTGCGTAAGAGCCACCGCCAAGGTCAAGATCGCCAGGGTGGTGCCCATTCCGAGTCCATAGGCCAAGAAGGTTGAGAGTCCCGCAGCGAAGCTATTTCGGTCCAGTGTTGTCGAGACGATGCCAATGAAGATTGGGATGGTGCAACTGAGCGAGGCAATTGCATACGAGATCCCATAGATGAACATCGAAGTTAATTCTCTGCCTTCAGATGACATTTGTATTCCGGGCAGCTTTACCACGGGTTCAAAGCCTCGCAGCATGGCGATGCCAACCGAGATGAGAGCGACTCCTACCAAGATGGTGATGTACGGGAGACGCCTGCCGATCAGTCCCGAGACAGAGGACCAAGCAAAACCCATAGCGCCAAAGACCAATAGAAAGCCCAGCGTGACGCATCCGCTGACAGCGAGTGCTCGCAGCACAGGGTTGCGAACTGGGTCGATTCCGCTGGTTTCGGCACTAGCCGAGGCAGAGGCTGATGTGGTCGCTCGTGGTGTCTCGAGTCCCAAGAAATAGGCGAGGTATGCCGGCAGCATGGCAAATCCACAGGGGTTGACCGTGGCGACCATGCCCGCTGAAAAAGCGAGTGCAAGTACGGCCGCCACTATGAGGTCGCAATCCCGTTTTTGTTCAGCAAGTCCAGCAGAGTCTGCTCGTTGAGTTCACCCGTGTAGGTATCAGCCACTTTGCCTTGAGCATCAATGATGACGGTTCGCGGAAGGGCAAGGGCCCCAAAAACGGTGGAGATTTGGCCCTTTGGGTCTCGGGCGTTGCGGAAAGTAATTCCTGTTTGATCCACCATCTTCTGGCCGGATTCAACTGTATCTTGACTATCGATTCCAATCACGGTGACCTTGTCGCCGAGTTGTTTCGACACCTTTTCTATGGCGGGAAGCTCGTTCAGGCAGGGTGCGCAGGTAGAGGACCAAAAGTTCAGCACAACGGGCGTGCCTCTGCCCGCAATCTCTGCCAGTTGCTGTGTTCCGCCGCCTAGGAGGTCCAAGCGAACATCAGGTGCAGGAGAGCCAACCGTTGCTCGAACCTGTGGATCTGCGACCAACGGGGCTACGCCAACCCCGTTCAGAACCTCCTGCAAGTCCACAGCGTTGCTCTGTTCGCGTGCACCAGAAGCTTCCAGAATCAGCCAAGCCACACCGAATGCAGCACAAAGGGCCACCGCAGTAATGGCCAAAAATCCAAGCGGGCCAACGGGGAGACGCCGGCGCGGCTTGGCGCTGGCTTCCTCGGGTACTTGGGCCTGAGCCATGGGGTCGGGTTCTCCGAATCTGCGCACTCATGTAGCGCACTTGGGGGAGCCGGTTGAACCGGTCCCCCCACCGTAGCGATTTTGATGGGGATCCGACAGGTCGGGGGTCTATACGGACACCAGTTTGCGGTGGATCTCGGGCAGATCAACCTCTGGCATGGTGTCGCCGGGTCGGGCTTTGCGAGGCGGCCTACCTTTGCGTCGCTTACTCAGCACAATCTTCCCTGACACGAACAGGTGGCCGCCCCATACCCCGAACTGCTCCTTTCGCTCGACTGCAGCGTCTAGGCAGTCTCTGCGGGCAGGGCAGCTCAGGCAGAGGCGCTTGGCGGCACCTATATCGTCTAGGTCGTCGGAGAAGAAGAAAGAAGTATCAAGGTCTCTGCAACTAGCAACGGCGATCCAGCTATCTGCAGGGACCAATCCCAGAAGCAGGTCTGCTTGATTTGAAGTTAATTCGGTAGTGGACATCTAGGTCTCCTAGGGGTGGGGGCGGCGGTGCGTCTCACTCTCTATGAGTGCGACAGGGGTGATTTGTGACGTAGTTGGGCTGTGTCGGGACTGGGGAGCAGCGTGGCTGCTCAAAGAAGTAGTTTGCGTGGGCACTGTGACAGCGAAGCCAATGACCGGATTCGCAGGACAGAAAAGCCGCCTGGGTGAGCACCCGGCGGCTTCTAGAGTCAGGACCTGTCGCATACCTTGCGGTTACTGCGGAGGGACTCCCCGTCGGGGTAGAACAATCGACACAAAATTGTGAGCGGAATGCGTTGGCTTACCGGATGAGATATGAGCAGCACGCAGACGCGAAGTAACACAGGGCCAACTAGCTGCCTGTGCTGCTTGTTTTGTCCGTGTTGCTTGTGTTGTCTGTGTTGCTTGTGCTGTCTGGGTCATCTGACTGCTGCCTTCTGAAGCCACCAAATGGATGTGGCCGAGTTCTTACTCTAAAGATTGCACCACTCGGGGCATTGGAATGCAAG
>CANJEC010000247.1 GCA_947473395.1 Actinomycetota bacterium
GGCGGCGGTGGCGGGGGCGCAGCGATTGGGTTGTCACGTGATGGCTCAAGTGCCCCGATCGGGTCGCCCAGCTATAGCGGTGGCGCAGGTGGCTCTGGTGGCGCTGGTGGCAACTCCGGTGCAGCCGGGCTGGTTACCAACACAACAGTCGCCTAGGCGGTTGCGCTCTCAAACAGCGCAGCCAACCTGACCAAACAGCGCAGCCAACCCGGCTCAAACAGCGCAGCCAACCCGGCCAAAACAGCGCAGCCAACCTGACCAAAAATGCTATTGGGTTGCAGGGGGAGCACATAGCGCTCACTCTGCAACCCAATACCCTTTTTCTAGCTTGATCACTGTCGCAGGCTTGCCCCGTACTGCAGGCTTGCCCCGTACTGCAGACTCGACCCGCCCTACGAGCTTGATCAGTACTTCAGCGTTGGCTCAGTGCCTGCTGGCAGGTTGATGGTCTTTGAGGCCAAGAACTCGCCGAGGCCTTCTGGGCCAAGCTCGCGGCCCACACCTGATTGCTTGAATCCGCCGAACGGTGCACCCCAGGCCATGCCGAAACCATTCACCGTGTAGTTGCCGGTGCGCACGCCTCGGGCTACGTCAATGCCGTTTTCTACATCGCTAGTCCACACTGTTCCCGATAGACCGTACGCGCTGTCGTTCGCAATCCGGATGGCATCGGCTTGGTCCTCGTAGGGGATTGCGACAACGACTGGCCCAAAGATTTCTTCCTGGGCGATCTTCATGCTGTTGTCAACATCTGCAAAGAGCGTGGCTTCGACAAACCAACCCTTGTCTAGGCCAGCGGGTCGGCCGCCACCTGTAGTGACTCTCGCGCCTTCGGCAATGCCGGCCGCAATGTAGCCCTCGACTCGGTCTCGTTGACGCTCAGCAATGAGTGGCCCAAGCGTGACATCAAAGTTCCCGGACGGGTCGCCTGGAACTAGCGCAGCCATCGCTTCGGTAACTGCGTCGACCACCTCTGCGTAGCGAGTACGCGAGGCAAGGATTCGGGTCTGGCCTACGCAGGCCTGCCCGTTGTTCATCGTGGCCGCAGAGATCAGTTCTGGAATGATTGCGTCAAGGTCAACATCATCCAAAACAATTGCGGCGGATTTGCCACCCAACTCCAAAGTGCAGGGGCGCAGTCGCTCGCCGCATAGGGCACCAATCTTGCGACCCGCAACGGTGGATCCAGTGAAGGAAATCTTGTCAACATCGGGATGCGTTACGAGGTGTTCTCCTACCTCACGCCCAGCGGGCACGATGTTGAGGACACCGGCGGGCAGGCCTGCCTGATGAGCAAGCTCGGCAAGCACGAACGAGGAGAGCGGTGTTTCTGGTGCGGGCTTGAGCACCATGGTTGAGCCCGATGCCAGTGTCGGTCCGAGCTTTAACATGGTGATGAAAAGAGGAACGTTCCACGGGATAATTCCGCCGACCACACCGATTGGTTCTTTACGAACAAGGGCAGGACCGAGCATGTCCTGACGAACCTCTTCAAACTCATACTCGCGGGTCAGATTGGTGAAGTAGTCGAGCACCATGTTTGCTGCACCGACTTGTCCGAAATGCGCAAACAAAAGTGGGCAACCCACCTCGGCGGTAATCAGGTTGGCTAGGTCATCGGCCTTCTCGCCAAGAAGTGCAAGTAAGCGACCCATGATGTCGGCCCGCTCCGCCGCTGGCATTCCCGCCCAGTCGCCTGTTGTCAGTGCAGACCTTGCGGCAACAACCGCTCGATCGATGTCGGCCACAGACCCTTCAGGGGTTGACCCAAGCAGCTCTTCGGTGGCCGGATTGATGACCTGGAATCGGTCAGGCCCCGCTGGGTTGACCCATTCGCCGCCGATGTAGAGCTGTTCGTAGTGATTCACGAGGACTTCCTTTTGCTGGGACTAGTGAGGGGTTCGGACTTGGCTTGAAGGTACTAGAGCGCGTGAGTCTAGGGATTGCAACACCTCAGCCCCTTGTGTTTGAGCCTCAAAAGGCTGTTCAAGACAACTATTACTAAACTAAACTGAAGTCACTGAGAATGCCCGATAAGATATGCGTCAAGAATGCAAACCCCCTTAGCTTCTGCCCCACTCAGCGATGGGCTCAAAATTGGATTGCCATGAGCATGTACTCCGATCCTTCTTCCCCATCGGCCGCCGATAGTGCTGTGCTTGTGCACCAAGACTCCCCGCCTTCAGGACCCGAACAGCAAACCCAGGGCATTCATCCAGACTTGGCAGCGCTCATGGTCAGTGGAGTGGCTTCTGGCCTGACTGCAACGAGCATTCCCGCCGAGACAGCTGATGAGATATTTGAGCAGTTGATCCTTCCCGAGTCCGGCATCATGTTCCGAGTCGCACTGTCCTTGACACACAACCGTGCCGATGCCGAGGACTTGGTACAAGAGAGTCTCCTGCGGGCCTACAAGGCAATTCGCAGCTTTGACGGTCGGTACCCGCGGGCATGGGTGCTCACCATTGTTCGAAACACAGAACGCAACCGCCACCGCAGACGCCGCCCTCAGCTGCTGACCAACCCCGAGATCCCAGATGATCGGGTCCCTGCTTCTTCGCCTGACGCGGTCGAGATGCGCGCAGAGCATCACGAACTCGGTGGAGCGATTGCTCAGGCCGTGGCCACCTTGCCCCCTAACTTTCAGCAAGTCGTGCAACTCGTCGACATCGATGGCCTGACCTATCACGAGGCTGCCGAACTCATTGAGGTTCCACTTGGAACGGTCATGAGTCGGCTACATCGAGCACGCCGCCGGCTGCGTGAACTGTTGATTCCTCAGGGCTTTGGTCCCGAGGAATCATTCACAGAATCTCGGGCAGTGTCTGCCCAGGCGTCAACCCCCCACCCTGCCCAGGCACTGCTCGATGAGACCCTCAGTACTATCGAAACGACCAGCTTGGTTGCGGGTCAGCCATATGTGGCAGGAAGCGCCCTGACTCAAGAGCTAAGAAACGCCAGCGCGAACGCCAGGTAGTCCGGCAGCGTCAGTAGTGCGGCAGGGTTAGTAGTGCGGCAGCGTCAGTAGTCCGGCAGCGTTAGTAGTCCGGCAGCGTCAGGTGCTTGCGCCTCCAACGCCCGTTTACTTGTAGCCCACCATGATGTGCTCAACCCAAGCAGCGGGCGCGGCGTTCATCAGCGTTCCCAAGTCCCAGTAATCCCACCATCGAGTAATCAGATTTTGTTCGTTGAACACAATCACCGAGACAAAAGGTAGCTCGACTGTCTCGCCCGTGGACCAAGTCCAGCGCTCGGTGTGTTCAGTCATCGTGGTATCTCGCTGGGCAACAATGTTCCACCCA
>CANJEC010000248.1 GCA_947473395.1 Actinomycetota bacterium
GAAGCGGCGTCGCGTCGGTGTCGGCCTGTTTGTCACGCTGCTGTTCGAAAACCGAGACACCATTTTGTTTCAGGTGCAAGAGATGGCCCGGGCAGAGAACATCCTGTCCGACGAAGGCATCATGACCGAACTCAATATCTATAACCCGCTCATCCCTCTACCCGGAACTCTTTCAGCAACTCTGTTTCTTGAACTCACGAGCGAAGAGCAGTTGCGTGAGTGGCTGCCCAAACTGGTGGGGATTCAGCGCTCTCTACTGTTCCGCTTCGCAGGTCACGAGGTGCGTTGCGTGGTTGACGAGGACCACGAGGCGCAGCTCACCAGAGATGACATCACTGCCTCGGTTCATTACATTCGCTTTGAGTTCAGCCCCGAACAAGTAGCCGATTGGGTAAGCGGGCCAGTGGAACTCGTTGTGGATCATCCTGATTATTTAGAGGTCACCATGTTGAGCGAAGCCACGGTGGCCGAACTCGCCTCCGACCTAGCCGACTGAACCAGCGCCGCTAGACAGCACTCGGCTCAGCTCATTCCAGCTCAGCTCAGCTCGGCTCAGCTCAGCTCAGACCGAGTACTTTTCGCGCATTCTCACGCAAGAACTTTGGCCAGACCTCATCCTTCAGCGGCACATCTGGCATCTCAGAAAAAATGCGATCCAACGTCAGGCCCATGGGGAAATAGCCGCCGTACATCACCTTGTCGCTACCACGCGTATTGGCGTAATCGATGATTGCTTTGGGGTAGTACTTCGGCGCAAAGGCAGAGGTCGAGTAATACAGATTCGGCCACTTAATCATGAGCTTGACTGCTAGCTCCTCCCACGGCTCGGCACCGTGACGCATCACAATGGTCAGCTCCGGGAAGAACCAACAGACCTCGTCAAGCAACTCGGGTTTCTGGCAGGCCATCGGAACTCGCGGGCCGGGCACGCCGGTGCACATAAAGACGGGAATGTTCAGCTCACAGCATTTGGCATAAATCGGATACCAGCGCTTGTCATTTATGGGCACCTGAGGGTTATAACCAGCAGGAAACCCTGCGAGCGCTCGCAGCCCGGTGGTCTCATAGGCCTTGACGATCTGCTCCACGGCCTTCATCCCCTCATTGGGGTCAACCCCAATCGAAGGCAAGAACCGGTCGGGGTGTTCGTTCAGAGCCCTGAGTTGGTTCTTTCCGCCGGCACCAATCATGGCCATCTCGATTCCGTGATGATCCATGAGCGCCAGAGTGTGCGCCACTGGGTCCTCGCCGGCCTCCATGGCACCAGGCACCTTCTTGAACATGTATTGAGCAGGGAACTCAAACTCTTCCTTCGAGGCCGTGTCCTTTAGGTTGGGCGCGAGAAACTCGTAGATGGAACGAACATCGTCAAAGGGCAGGTCCATCATCGTGTCGATGATTCCAATTCCAGAGGGCATAGGCATACTCGCCAACGTAGCGGAAGAATAGAACCCGGTTCTCATTGCCTCGCACCCCCTAACCTCTGGCCCGCCCGGTTGCAGACAGTTCGACTTCGTTCAGACAGAATGGGTTGGTGAACGATTCCGTAATCCCCAGTCCCGACAACCTGCCTCGACCCAATATTTTGCTCATCACATTGGATCAATTCCGGGCTGAATGCCTGTCTGCTGCAGGGCACCCCAACGTGCAGACCCCCAATCTGGATCGCCTGGCCGAACAAGGCCTGCGCTTTGCAAACCACTACAGCAACTGCGCCCCTTGCGCTCCCGGCCGCGCCTCGTTGCTCACTGGGCTGTGGCAAATGAACCACCGGGTGACCAACAACGGCGCACCTCTGGCAGACAATCTCCCGATGCTGCCCCGAGAATTGCGCAGGGCGGGCTACGACCCAACCTTGTTTGGCTACACCGATACTGCGCTTGACCCAGCCACTTTGGAACCCTCTGATCCCCGGCGATGCAGCTACGAACAGCCTATGGACGGATTCTCGGTGGGTGTTCTGCTTGACGACAACATCGACCCGTGGATCGACTGGCTGGCTGATCAGGGCTTTGCGGTACCCGAAGAGAACCGAAAGATTTATGACCCAGCCGAGGTTCCAATTCCCGAAGGGAGAGGGGCTACTTGGGCGCCATCTACTTACTCGGCGGAACAGACCGAATCGGCGTTCTTGACCGAGGCGGCACTGAACTGGATCTCCTCATCGGACCGAGGAACTCAACCTTGGTGCGCTCACCTGTCTTATCTGCGCCCGCATCCCCCGTACCTTGCCCCCTCGCCCTATAACGACATGTTCGACCCAGCCGACATGCCCGAGGTGGTGCGTCACCCGAGCATGCAGGAAGAGGCCGAGCAGCACCCGTTCTTGGCAGCAGCTCTCACCATCGTGCCCTCACCGGCCGAGGAACTTGACCAGCGACAACTGCAAGCCACGTACTTTGGAATGATCGCAGAAGTCGACCATCAGGTTGGGGTACTACTCGACGGCCTTGAGCAACTCGGTTGTTCCGACAACACCATCGTGATCCTGACCTCTGACCACGGTGAACAACTTGGGGACCACTGGTTCGTGGAGAAGCTGGGATTCTTTGATCAGAGCTATCGGATTCCTCTTATCATCCGGGCGCCTGGCCATATCAATCAGCCGGGTCGTGTGGTCGAGGCCTTCAGCGAGAACGTTGACATTTTCCCAACGCTGCTCGAACTCATTGGAGCTACCCCACCCGATTTTTGTGACGGTGCAAGCCTGCTGCCGTTCCTCGAGCAACCTGGTTTGGCTGCTTCCGGACCAGAGAACTGGCGATCAGCCGTGCAGTTTGAGTTCGACTTTCGCGAGCCCACTAGCACCATCATCGAATCAATCTTCGAAATTCGGCAAGATCAGTGTGCCATCTCTGTGATCCGCGATCACGAGGGCAAATATGTGCACTTTTCTGGTGGATTGCCGCCACTTTTCTATGACCTGCGAACTGACCCAGGGGAACTGCACAACGCAGCGCAGGACCCTGCTCTTGCGAGCAGAATTCTGAGCTACGCGCAACGCCTACTCAGCATGAAGCTCGAACATAGCGACCCCCGCCTAGCCAATACGCGGGCCACCGGGTTTGGAACCATTCATCGAGCCGACCCACCTCGGCCAGGTAGCCAGTCACCGACCTAGGCCGCAAGAACGGTAGAGTAACCACCTCGCCCGGCTTCCTTTTTTGGTCGCCCTGACACTGTCTCGAACAGCCATGGCCAGTCGGTTCCGCATTCCGAGTCCGCGTCCCCTGGAGTTTCGCCGACGGTTGGTAGATCTCCTTGGGCCGACCGGGGATGC
>CANJEC010000249.1 GCA_947473395.1 Actinomycetota bacterium
ACCGCAAGCGTTCGCGAGTCAGATGCTGTTGCGCGGGTGGGTGGCGAGGAGTTTCTCATTGTGTTGCGCAACATTTCCGCTGCGGATGCCGAGCATGTTGCCGAACAGATCCGCTCCAGGGTTGAGTTATGTGAAGGCGAGAATCTTCCCAAGTGCACAATCTCTATTGGTTTGCTGCATGTGGCGGACTGCTCCACCGACCTTGAGGCACTCACCCCGCTCGTTGACTCAGCGCTCTACAGGGCTAAGTCAACTGGCCGAAATCGCGTTTCTGTGGTGCAGAGCAGCGCAATTGACAGCAAACTCAAGAATGCCGCAGCCAAGAGCGTCGACAGTGCTGGGCCCTCGGAACTCAAAGGAAAGTCGGTGGCACCGTGAGTTCACCCGTGTGGCCGAGCCCAATTGTCTTGCCCCCTGAGACGGTCCTTTCTGGTGTCTCAGAATCGGAGTCGCTTACCTTCTTGTCGGAGAAAATTCTGGCGAATCTCGTAGTTGGGGTTGTTGTTCAGCGACCTGACGGAGAGATCGTCTCCGCCAATCAGGCCGCCTGCATGATTCTCAACCTGACCATGGAACAACTTTGTGGCCGAAGCTCTTTTGACCCAAGTTGGCGTGCGGTTGACGCGGAGGGCGAGTTCCTGCCCGGCGAGCGCCACCCGGCCATGGTGACCATCGAGTCTGCTCAAGCAAGCCACAGTGTTATGGGTATCTACTCGGGATCTGAGTTAGCGACTTGGATTGATGCGTACGCGACCCCGATTATGGATTCGGACATGAATCTAGTGGGTGTCTCTACATCCTTCGTGAACATCACAGAGCTGCGCCTCGCGCTGGATCGTGAGGCGGAAACAAAAAGATTTTATGAGCGCCTTAGCTCAGAGGCCTCCGACACTGTCCTGACCGTAGGCACGAACGGCGTAGTTCTTACTGCGTCAGCCTCCTCGGAGGCTCTGTTCGGTCTTCCGATGGAGAGCATCCTTGGAAGTGCCCTTGAAAGCGTCATCCCCACGACTGCTGTAGATACTGTGCGAACACTCTTCAACAATGTCTCTGCCGTTCCTAGCAGTTCGGGACGAGTAGTCGTCCAGATGGAGTCGCCATTAGGTGGGTTTCGGGCATACGACTTGTCGCTAAAGAATCTTATGAACGATCCGGATTCGCAATTTCTGGTCTGTACCTTCAGCGACGTTGATCAACTGTTCAACCTTCAATTAGACCTTGCCGAGGCAAACGCTGAACTTTCTCGAATCGTCGTCGAGTTGGAACGGTCGGCAAGTATTGACGGTTACATCGCCGAGTCTCTTGACCTGTTGATTCGCTGCCAGAGCCTTACTGAGGTTGGCGAGGTGATTTGGGACTGCCTGAATCGGGTGTTCATCGATTCACACCTAGCCCTGTACCTCGTCGAATCTGGCGGGACCGAGTTAAGGCTCTTCCGCCAAGGAGGAACCGAAGTCGAACACACTTCCGTTCTCGCAGAGAAGTGTTGGGGGATTAGAACCCGGCATGTCCACCTGAATGCTCACAACGGTGTCCGATGCGAACACTTTGTTCCCGAAAACTGTAGCGTCTGCGTTCCGTTCTTTTTCGAGTCTCGCTTGGTTGCCTGGGCTCAGATCGAACGAGATGGTGAGGATTGCGAAACGTTAGAAAAATCTGCCGACAAAATTTTCCGGCGCCTTCTTCATTCGATTCCACCAGAAACCCTTGATCAGGTTCTTCCTACCTGAGGGTCCGCGCTCGGAAGATTTCGATCGGAAGGTTTCGATCCGCAATTATCTGCACAAAACTCTGCCAGTGTGATACCCTGTGGGGTATGTGCAGAGCAACAACATGTTCATCTTGTAAACAACCCACATGGGCCGGCTGCGGTGCTCATGTCGAGCAAGTCTTGGGCAATGTCCCCAAAGCGGATCGGTGTCACTGCCGTGAAGACAAGGCGGCTGCGAAAGCCTCAGCCAAGGCCCTCGGAGCAGGCAGCGAACGGCGAGGGCTTTTGGGGCGAATACGTAAGACCAAGACCAACGCGTAACGAACTCAGATTCCAAGCATTCAGAGGTGCTCATGGCTTCACCCCTAACCCATAACGCAGTAATGACCTGCACTGCATGTGGGACTCGAAACCGGATTCCAAATGACTCCGCAGGCCGACCTAGCTGCAGCAGCTGCCATCAGGAGCTTCCGTGGATTGCGAATGTATCCACTGCCGAGTTTGACTCGGTGGTCAGCCGGTCAGCACTTCCGATCCTGCTTGACCTCTGGGCTCCGTGGTGTGGCCCATGCAGGGCTGTCGCTCCAGCTTTGGAGCAACTAGCCAAGGACCTTGCTGGAACCCTGCGAGTCGTCAAGGTCAATGTGGACGATTCCCCCGAGGTGTCGGCTCGCTTGGGTGTGCAAGGTATCCCAACGATGGTGCTGTTTTCTGAAGGTAGCGAAGTCGCCCGGCAAGTGGGGGCACTGCCGCAGCATGCCCTTCGCACCTGGGCCGATGAGGCTCTTCGATCGGTGCGATCCTCTTGAGCGGCTAGGCCAACTTGAGGAACATCTTCTGCACGTCGGCCACTTCGTAGCCGGCTGCTGATGAGCGCTCTGGATCCTCAAGGCACCAAGTCAATCCAGCCGCCACCATTACAAACCCAACCTGTTCGAGTGCCTTGTTGCCTGCAGCAATCTGTGTGACAACGTCCCGGCAGTCTCGGCCCTCTGTAAGCATTTGCTGAATGCCTCGAATCTGGCCCTCTACTCGTCGAAGTCTGCGCTGCAAGTCAGCCATGACCTCCTCGGAGAGTTCCATGGCTTCACGCTGTGTTGCAGTTGCTGCTGCGGCTTCGGCTCTGTTGGTCGCGGGCTTCTTACTCATACTTCCAGTGTATGCATACCTGCTGGGGTACCCGGTAGTCAGCTGCGGAGTTAGTGCGAATTGAGCGGTGGCCGACACGAGAGTCTGACTGCATGGTATTCAAAGCCAATACTCGGGTCGGCTTTGGCCTGTGCAAACTCGCTGCGGACTGCGGCGAGTCGGCCTTCCACCGATGGGCCTGATTCTGCCCTCGTGGTTGCGGCTTGCTGCTCGGCGAGCAGGGTTTGCGCACCAGACATCAAGAGTTCCTCAAGGTATGCCAGCAGTTCGCTTCTGCGTTCAGGGTTCAGTTTGGTCGAGACGATGCCACGCTCCTCGGTGCGAATCTCTTGGCATCCCAAGTCCTGAGCAAGTGCATTGAGTCTGCGTCCTACGAACGGATCGCCTCCAGCAGCAGACTGTTGAGTGCAGAACAG
>CANJEC010000250.1 GCA_947473395.1 Actinomycetota bacterium
CGAGTCCTGCCAAGGTCAACGTTGATTGATCGAGTCTGGGGAAGCGACTACGTGGGAGATACCAAGACTCTGGATGTGCACGTCAAGCGAGTACGTTCCAAAATTGAAGATGACCCAGCACGCCCCACCCGGATTGTCACCATTCGTGGGTTGGGTTACAAGTACGCCAATAATCGCTGAGTCGCCCGTAGCGGGACCTCGGGCTCTGCTTCTACCATGGTGGCTATGTCCGAGCCGTCTTCAACCTCGAGAGCAGGCTCTCGGTTTGGAGTGGACCCGTCGATCCCCTTTAGTGGCCTAGCACTCACACATGTACTGGCAACCGCAGGCGACGCACTAGTTGCCCTCGTCCTTGCTGGTTCGCTGTTCTTCTCTGTTGACCCGTCCGGTGCTAGGTGGAGAATCGCGCTCTATCTGCTCTTCACCATGGCGCCGTTTGCCATCGTGGGGCCACTCATCGGCCCTGCCATGGATCGCGCCAAAGGCGGGCGCCGATGGATGTTGGTTGGGTCCACGGTAGGGAGAGCAGTTGTCGCGTGCGCGATGGTTGTGAGCGCTGGTTCGAACAGTCTGCTGCTCTTCCCTGAAGCCTTCTTTATGTTGGTGTTTGCAAAGTCGTACTCGGTGGCGAAGGCAGCGATTGTGCCCACTGTTGTGCACAGCGATGCAGAACTCGTCGAGGCGAATTCCAAGTTGCAACTGCTAGCTGGGTTGGCCGCGTTCGCTGCGGGGATCCCTGGAGCGCTGGTGTTGTTGGTCGGTGGCCCTGGTGCAGTGGCAGCCCTCAGTGCAGTGGTATTTTTGGCAGCCTCAGTGGCCTCGCTGCGTGTCCCCGTGACGGTGGTCGCTGCTGAGGAAGAGGAGGAACAAGAAAGAGCAGAGCTGCGTAGCGCAGGGGTGGTGTCAGCCGCATCGGCCATGGGGACACTTCGTTGGGTTGTTGGGTTTGTAACGTTTCTCTTGGCCTTTGCACTGCGGGGAGCATCCTCGGAGACAGGACTAGGAATGGCGACAGGGCACCTCCTGCAGAATCCCGACGGCACACTCGAAACATCGGCAGTGAGTGCTCCTGGGGTCCCGCCGGTTTGGCACTTTGGCGTGATCATTGCGCTGACGGGGATAGGTGGGTTGCTCGGCGCAGCCGTAGCTCCCATCATCCGCCGGCATCTTCGAGAGGAGCTGTTGCTGTTAGGAGCGCTTGGCCTTGCCGTTTGCGGTGGACTTGCGGGGCTGATTTTTCCTGGTCTGGTGGGGCAAGCATTGCTGGCTGGATCGGTGGCCATGGCTGCAGCCTCTGGCAAGCAGGCCTTTGATGCAGTTGTGCAGCGCGACGCACCCGACGCAAACCGTGGCCGCTCCTTTGCCAGGTTTGAGTCTCGCTTCCAAGTGATCTGGGTGCTCGGCGCGGCAGTGCCGGTGCTAATAGCAATGCCCACTCGCCTTGGAGGAGCCATCGTCATGGCTGTTGCGGCAGCGGCGGCGACGTTCTTTTCTTTTTCTCTGCGCGCAATGCGCAAGGGAGATGTCCCACCGCGTTTACCCACGGCCAAGGGAATCACCAAGGCAGTTCGGCAGGCTCGAAAACCAAAAAATCCTACGCAGGCCTAGCTGGGCTGCTCAGCTATCCATATCTGGAAAGTCAGGAATCTCAAATTCGGGAAGGTCATCCAAGTTGAGGTCATGGGACTCGATACCGACTCGAGCCAGCCAAAGCCCTGGAGCATCAAGTTCCGCTGGGGTGGGCAAGTGCGCCTCGTCCGTCCAGAGCTGACTCAGAGCCTGGGTTCCGCTTCGCTCCACGATGCCGTCTACAAAATGAGAGCCACGGTCGAAGGTGCTCTGAGAGAGCTCGAGACCGAAGAGTCGCTCAACAAACCGACTGGACGGGCCTGCTTCAGCACGGCGCCGGCGCAGTGCCTCTGTCACGCGATCGTATTCGGGGATGAGTCGACCGCCCAGAGTGTCGAGCACCCAATCCACGTAGCCCTCAACGGTGGACACCACTGCGGCGATTCTTGGCATGAGGGCCAACTGCTCGTCTGACTGCATCGCACTCAGGAGCACGTCGGGGTCGCCGGCGAGTCGCTGAAGGGCTTCGAGTTCGGGCTCTGAGCCACCGAACTCGTCATCGATTCCAAGGCCCCTCATGCGGCGTTCAATCTCTGCAGGGTCTTGGCTAAAAGCCGAGACGTATTCTCCCAAAAGGCCATCGAGGTGAGCCCGAACGTGGTCAAGATTGAGAACATGTTGATGCGCAACGTCTGACAGGCAGACCCACAGGCGAATGGCCTCTCGCGGCAAAGTCCAATCATCGGCGAACTCGTCTACGTTGCGAAGCACAAGGGTGAGGGGTTCATGTGCAGGCCGGGGGAGCGGTAACTCGTAATGGCCGAGAGCGCGAGTCGCAAGGTGGCCAGCGGTGCTACCCGCCATCATGCCAAGCAGCATTGGCCCCATCATGCCCATGAGTTGTTTGATGAGCGCCTCGGGCGGCATCCCAGGAAGTGACGGCTGCTGCAAGTCAATCTCACTGAAGTCCTCGGATCCAAGATCGCCAAGTTGAGATTGCAAAGCCGCACCAATTGAGCCAGACAGTTCTTCGAGTAGCGGTCGCTCCTCATCAAGGAATCGTTTGGCCCACTGCGTGCGGTTGAGTGCTTCAATGCGGACGGGTTCCTCAACGGATCGACCCGTCACCTCGCCCACGTGAAGTTCCGCAACTCGAGCGAGTTGTTCGATTGCTAGGCGATCAGCCGGATCAACGTTTGGTTCTGGCTGACCTTCGGTTGCGATTGCGCCTGCTAGCTGAAGCGCAGTATCCCAGCTACCTGCGGGCCGACCGGCAAACATTTTCGACAAGTCCTGCAGGAAAAAGTTCATGGATTCGAACGGGTTGTCATCCCCAGAGGGATCGGAACCGAAGGGGTCAGAAAAACTCACACCCTCATGCTAGGTCTCTGCTGGCAGCAATGAAGCTCAGGACCTAAGAAGTCGTCCAGCTACGCCTAGAGCCGTGTCGGCCACAAGGATCTCGACCACCCAGGTGGTTGTAGAACTAGTGGGGCGCGATTCAGTGAGCGTTGTGATTCCTATGAACGCTCCATCCGGGTCAAAGACCAGTCCTCCGGTCAACATCTCTGGGTCTGCAGCTTGAGCTGTTGACTGAAACTGTTGCCCTGCTGCGCCAGTGGGTGCGTCAGTGGGTGCGTCAGTGGGTGCGACAGCGACTGGAGCCAGAGGTCGGATTTGAGCCCCGAGTTCTGCGTGAA
>CANJEC010000251.1 GCA_947473395.1 Actinomycetota bacterium
CAAAAGTAATGACCTGGGCTTGAGCAAACCGCTCTCGCAGTTCCTCACTGATTGGCGCTGGCAGAGTTCGATAAGCCGTCACCACCTCGACTTTCCACCCACGCTCTCGCAACCCAGCGGGAAGAACCTCGCGCGCAACCTCAGCTCGCGGAATCAACACTGATCCGGAAATGCCGATCGGGTCAGCAGTACTTGGCTCAGATGGATACGGAAAAATATCGAGCAGCGACTCAGCTACAAACTCCTCTGGCATGAGATCAACGCGCAGGTGATACTCGGCCAATACTGCTGCCGTTCCCGGCCCAATGGCTGCAAGGCTTACTCCGAAAAGGTCTCTGCCATCACGCAGTTGGGAACAAAATCTGCGAGCTGCATTTGCAGAGGTCAGAACAACCCAGTCGAACTCGCTGACACGTCTGACCGCATCATGCAGAGCCAAGCCATCATCGACCGGATCTTGAATCTGAATGGTCGGCACCTCGATCACTTCGGCACCCGCATCGCGAAGTTGTCTGCTGAGTTCACCAGCCTGTTCCGTAGACCGGGTGACCACCACCTGCTGACCGAACAATGGTCGGTTTGTAAACCAGTTCAAGTCCTGTGCAGCCACCTCTCCGACCACGATCGTGCACGGGGCTTGCAGCGGCTCTTTGTGTAGCTCAGCAAGCGTGGAACGAATCACAGTCTGGTCCGAACGCGTCCCCCATCGCACTGCCGCCGCCGGCGTGTTCGCTGAAAGGCCTCCGGCAATGAGCCGTTGCGAGATCTGTCGCAGATGAGAAACGCCCATCAGAATCACGATGGTGCCACCGACGAGCGCAATGGCCTCCCAGTTCACTTGAGTCTGCAGTTTCGAAGGGTCCTCGTGCCCAGTCACCACGGTGAAACTGGTGGAGGAATACCTCAGCGTGACGGGAATGCCCGCATAGGCCGGAGCTGCAATCGCAGAGGTGATCCCTGGAACCACCTCGTAGGGGATTCCCGCATCAGATAATGCTTGAGCTTCCTCGGCACCGCGGGCGAACACAAAGGGATCTCCGCCTTTGAGTCTCACCACATTCAATCCGCTGTGGCCACGATCAATGAGCAACTCGTTGATCTCTGTTTGGGGAACAGAAGGTCCCCGCGGAACCTTGCCTACGGCAATGCGCTCGGCAGTAGCGGGTGCAAGATCTAACAATCCTGGAGCGGACAGCCGGTCATAAATCACTACATCCGCACAAGCGAGCAATTCGGCCGCACGGACGGTCAGCAAGCCCGGGTCACCCGGTCCGGCGCCAACAAGATAAACAGTCATTACTAGTCACCCTAGGGGTTGAGTTGTTGGCGCAGCGAGGCTGCGAGCAAGCGACCCAGTGATTCTGGGTCCTGTCCCCTCGCTGATTCATGCAGCACCTGACCACCAACTTCGATAGCAAGCACGGCGCTCAGACTGATCTGGGCATCTGCGCTGATCTGAGCATGAGCACCTGCAGGCAGGCTGCAATCGCCACCCAACTCTGCCAGAAATGCTCGTTCAGCTTCTACGCACCGTCGGCTTGGTTCATGTTCAATTGCGGCGAGTAGCGCTGCAGTCGGGGCATCTTCGACACGGCACTCAATTGCCAAGGCGCCTTGGCCCACCTGGGGAACAAAGTCCTCGGTCTCGAGCAATTCGCTCAGATGCTCCTGCAGACCCAAACGCTCAAATGCGACTGCAGCCACCAAAATCGCATCGAACTGTCCGGCCTTGGCTAGGCGAGTTGCCATATTGCCGCGCAGTTCTTCAAACTGCAGATCTGGACGCATCTCGGCCAGAAGCGCCCGGCGTCGAGCAGAACCTGTTGCAACTACTGCGCCTGTTCGGAGGTCGTTGAGTGAGCTTCCAACGAGTGCGTCGCGGGCATCGCCACGAGTTGGGATCGCCGCCAGACACAATTCTGCAGCCGTAACAGCAGGCAAGTCTTTGGCTGAATGAACAGCCAAGTCTGCGCGGCCGTCTAGAACTGCCGCTTGTACCTCTGTGGCAAAGATCCCCTTGCCGCCAATCTCTGACAGAGGAACATCTAGGCGACGGTCCCCTTCTGTGCTCACCCTGAGCAGTTCGATCTCTAGTTCGCCGTGGGCGAGACGCAACAAACCTGCAACATGTTCCGCTTGCCACAGAGCCAAAGCCGAGGCTCGTGTTGCGATGCGAAGCACCGGCGTAGATTGCATACTTCTAGATCAACTCAGATCGAACAGATCGCTGATGGACTCGGCTAGGCGCTCACCGCGGGCCGACCCCGACGACTCTTTGAGTCGAATGGTGGGTAGGTGCAACATCTTTGCAACCATCGCCCGACTCAGCGCATCTACTGCCTCGAGTTGCTCAGGGCTCAGACTGTCAAGGCGCGACCCAAACCGTTCCAACTCTGCGGACCGCATTGACTCGATCTGCTCTCGCAGCGCGGTGATGAGCGGGTCAACTTCACGTGCTGAGGACACCGCTGCAAAGCGCACAGCCTCTTCCTCGACAATCTCTCGAACCGCATCGGCCTCTGCATGACGAGCAGCAAGGTTGGCCTCGGTCAGAGCAGAAACATCCTGCATATCGAGCAACTCCACTCCATCGAGTCGACCGATGGACGGGTCAATATCTCGAGGTACCCCCACGTCAACCACCAAGAGTGGCGCGGACCTCTGGAGTAGGACTTGTTGCATCATCTCTAGTGTCACTACCGAGGTCGGTGCGCCAGTGGCACTCAGCAGCACATCAGCATGTGCGATTTCAGCGGACAGAGATTCCAGGCCGACTCCTCGAATAGAAGCGACCTCGGATTGATCAAGTAACGAGCTAGCTAGGTTGACGGCGCGGTCCTCGGAACGGTTCGCAATGACAAGCTCCGCGACATCAGCATCAGCTAAGAACGAAGCCATGCCTCGGGCCATCGGTCCGGCGCCAAGCACCAGCACACGCTTGCCCGCTAGACCAGCAGCGGCACGAGTGCCTGCGCAGCGTGCTGCCTGATCCTCGCTAAGTGTTGCGCCAACCGGAGCAGCAACTGGTTCAGGGGAACTGCTGGCCTCTGCGAAGCGCTCGCCTGCCATGATCACTGCTGCCTGAGAGACTGAGGTGACATGGTGTGCAATACGAGTCTCGGTTCGAGCGCGCTTGCCTACCTCTAGTGCGTGGCGAAACAACAAGTTCATCGACCGCCGCGCTGTTCCCTCCTGCCGAGCAACATCCCAAGCAGTGCGAACCTGACCCAGAATCTCATGCTCACCTGGGACTGC
>CANJEC010000252.1 GCA_947473395.1 Actinomycetota bacterium
GTAACTCCGGTCAGTGTATCTGCGCCTCTGGCCGAAACCGTCAAGAGGGCATAGGTGATACTCCGCCCCTCCGGGTATCCTGAGAAGGTGTCAGAAACAACATGGGGTGGTTTCTTGTGGTGAACCTTGACGCGTATCACCTTGGCAGAGCCATTGAGCACCAACCCTTCCACTCGGCTTGTTATGCGCCCTTTGTTGGGCTGTCATTCGACATGACTGGCTCGGTCTCGGTCTGTGCGTTCACTCGCACCAAGCCTTTGGGCCGGGTTGGCGAGACGCCGCTGATGGAGATGTGGCGCGGCGAACGCATCTCACGCCTGCGTCAAGCAGTAGTGGCAGATGATTTGTCCTATGCCTGTTCTCGCTGCGCAGAAGAGATTGCCGGCGGCAATCTGAGTGGCAGTCTGGCCGTTGGGTTTGATCAGTTCACTGCCTCTGCGGATCCTGAGTGGCCGACTCGCATGGAGTTTGCGCTCAGTACTGCATGCAATCTGCAATGTGTCATGTGTAGTGGGGAATTCTCATCATCAATTCGCGCTCATCGTGAGGGTCTTCCGCCGCTTCCGCAAAGCTACGGAGACGAGTTCCTTGAGGAGCTTGATCCTTTTCTGCCACACCTACAGCAAGCCCGCTTTCTTGGTGGCGAACCGTTCCTAGCCGAGATTAACTTTCGGATTTGGGAGCGCATGATTGAACTTGGCCTGCAGGTTGAGTGCAACGTGACCACCAATGGCACCCAGTGGACTCCCCGTGTTCAGCGGGTGCTTGAGCAGTTGCCGTTCTCGATCGGTATCTCTATTGACGGAACCACCCCCGAGACAGTGGAACTGATTCGTTCGGGTGGCAGCTATGACCGCATCATGGAGAATCTGGGGCACTTCGTTGCTTATCGAGACCGGCACGAGTCATCTCTGAGCCTGACGTTTTGTTTGATGATCGAGAATGCTCACGAGTTTGTTGACTACCTACTCATGGCCGAGGACTTGGGTTGTCAGGTCTACGTCAACACGGTCCGACAACCTGTCCGTCACAGCTTGTATCAGCTTCCTCCTGCCGAGTTGCAAGATGTCCTGTCCCGCATGGAGATCCAAGCTGCAGCCGTCGAGGGCCGCCTGGCACTCAACGCGGCAGCACTTCACGAACAGCTCGCTCGCCTTCGCAGTCACCTCGATACTGCTCTGGGTACTCCTGTGGAATTTGCAAGAGCCTCGACTGAGCAGACGAGGTTTCAGGACCTGGTGGACTGCCTGAGCGAGCCCGATCTTGAAGAGGCTGCACTTATTGCACTGCTGCAAAAAGCTTCAGCGAATCACACAGCAGGACTCGACGCAGTTTCAGTGCTGCGCTGTGATGCTGCCGAACAGATACTTCAGGGCAACCATTATGTTGGCCTTAGCCCGGAACAGTTTGTGTCGGCGCACGCAAGCGTTCTGCATCCCATGCTCGCCGAGCATCTCGGTCATCGCATTGATGTGGTGGCTGATCAATCCGGGAACGGATCGAGCACTCGAGTTCTCAGTTTTTGTGAGCCAGGCGCAGAGCCCTCAATCATGATCACCATGGCCCGTCGAGGGCCAGACCCGTGGTCCACCACGCGCTACGCCACGCTGCTTCATAGCGGCGATTCGAGGCTATCGAATGGAGACCGATAAGGCTGCAAGAACCCCGCGTCGATTCAGAGACCTGGCGGGTCTGCAAAGGGCGTTCTTCATTGCACTCGGTTTCTTAGTCGTTTTGGTCGGCTTCATAACGCTCGCTCAAAAAATCTCGGGACCAGAAACAACCTTTGGCGATGAAGCCCGGTTCGGACTTGAGTCCCGTCGGGCAGTCTCCGCAATCGCTCGCTCTGAGGATTCATCAATGAATCTCAGCCTGAAGGTTCGCGGTACTGGGGCCTATACCACCTCAGATCAGTATGGGGGAGAGGTGACGTTCGAGCCCGGACCCGCAGCGCATCTTGTAGCGCTTCCGTTTGTTCGCGGCCTTGGCACTCGGAACGGTCTCTGGACTTTTGCCGTTGCCCTCAACCTAACGGCCTTGCTTCTGGCCGCATGGGCAGCTTTTCGCACTGGCGGACTGGGCGTTGCTGCATGGGTAGTTGCGTGTGGTCTCTTGACGCTGAATCTCACAACCCAGACATTTGTGCTGAACATAAATTTTCTCGTACTGCCGAGCTTTGCTGCCCTGCTAGTGGCCTGGGCGGTTTCTACGGGTGATGTGGCGCTGTACCCACTACTCGCAGGGCTGGTTTCTTTCATCGTTCAGACACATCTTGGTTACGGGGTGGTGCCAGTAGTTGCTGCGTTAGCTGCGACTGCACTGCTGGCTACTCATTCTGCGAAGTTCAGAAAACTGCTTGGATGGCGCTATTCGGGACCCACTTTTGCGGTGTTGTTGGTGTTGTGGTTTCCTCCACTGCTGGATCAAATCTTTGGCACGAGAAACCTCTCCAAGCTCCTCGGATTGCGACTGCCCGGAAGTGGTCTGGTGGGGGCATGGAATGGCCTAGGGGCAATTCTCCATCTTCCACCGGCGCTTCAGCCTGAAGCACTGAACCTGCAGTCGCCCCGGGCAGTTGAGCTACTCGTAGCCGCAGCGTTAGCTGTCGGCCTTATCAAGTACTGGCCGCGGTTCAGACCACAGTATGAGCTACTCGTCATCACTCTGGCTGTTCTCCTCGGGTCATTACTTGTGGCTTGGCTGAGCCCCCCAGGAAGTGAGGTTGCCTACCACCTCTATTGGATCGGCATTGCTGTTGGATTTCTTCTCACTGCCGCCGGCATTTTGCTGCTGACGATTGAAAATCCAGCGGGAAGGATGATCCGGCGGTGGAATCCGAAACTACGACTCGGTTTGGGTCTCGGCCTTGTTGCCATTGTCGCAGTGCAACTGCTCACTCCGCGCCCACTATCAGTTGGTGACCAACGAATCATGGCTGCCACGGAGTTGCTGAGCGATAGTTTGGCGAAGCAACTCGATCCGACTGTTTCTTGGGTTGTTGAATCTCGTGGTGGATGGTCGGCCGAGTCTGTTGTGAATGGCCTCGTCGCGCAACTCGGAGACGCTGGGCTGTCGGTTCGGAAGGATCTTGCAGCCGGCCCTGGAGAACAGGGGCTCATAATTTCGAGCGGCCCACTCAATGTTCAGGGAAAGGCGCGAGGAATCGCGAAATTTGGGGAGCAAACTTCGACTTCGAAGGCTTGGTCTACAGCAGTTGACGCGTTTGCGGTGGATCATGCACCAGCGCGA
>CANJEC010000253.1 GCA_947473395.1 Actinomycetota bacterium
CCCGACGAACTCGCCGCCGATACTGAGGCCCTAGCGCGAGTGTCCGGCAAGAGCGTCAACGAGACCATCAAGGACGCTCTCGCCGACGCCGTCGCGGCGCGCCGACGCGATCCCAAGTTTAAGGCTCGGATCCGCGAGATCATCGAGGAGGACCGCGAACTCCTCGAACGACTCGCGAAGTGATCGTCGAGTACCTCGATCTCGCTGACTCTGCGTTGCACGCTCCGAGCGCCGAGTTCGGTGGCGAGGAGTTCTACCCTGACCTCGTCACGAAAGCGGCTCTCCTCCTGGTACGTCTCGCGAAGAACCACCCGCTTCCAGACGGCAACAAGCGGGTTGCGTGGGTGGCGATGAGGTACTTCCTAATACTCAACGACATCGAATGGTCCAATTACCCCGAGCTCGACGATGCCGAACAAGTCGTTGTCTCGGTCGCGGCCGGAGAGTGGGACGAGGCGATGTTCGCCGACTGGCTTCGCAAACACCTCGACGCTTCCGAGGCATAGTCCCGTTCACACGACAGACCAGCGCCCTAGCCTGCCTGCGCAGACCAGAGCGCTCCGACCGGCGTTAGTTCGATCTGGTCAGCTTGAGGATGCGATTGTCCCGAGTGGTGAGCTTGGCAAGGGTTCCTAAGCCGGTGATGCTTGCAGCTATAACTACCCCGGCAAGAATCACGTACATCAAAGCTAGCTGGGTACGAACAGCGGCAAACGGTTCAACCCCAGCCAGAATCAGCCCGGTCATGGTGCCGGGTAGAACAATTATTCCCAGCGCTGCGGTCTGTTCTACCTGCGGGGAGATTGCGGTGCGCAACGAGGATCGAATGAACCGCCGTGATGCCAACTTGACGGTCATCCCTAGAGCAATGCCGGCTTCGATCTCGCTTCGTTGATTAGCCACCGATTCGCTTACCCGATTGGATGCAACCACGGCTGAGTTCATGGAGTTCCCAATGAGCATCCCGGCTACGGGGACCAGGGTTCGACCCTGCAACTCAAACACGCCGAGTCCAAACACAATCGCCAACCCAACGAATCCAACGGCACCGAGAGCCAGTAAGGCAAGGGGAAACATTCCAGGAATCTCTCTGGTTCTCCTTGCAGTGGTGACCGCTGCGAACACCACAATGGCCAGCACCCAGAGCCAGGACCAGATCATTGGTGTCTGCGGGTTCACAATTGGCACCAGCACGAATCCAACTAAGGCCATCTGCGCTAGAGAGCGGACGAGGGCAACCAGAATTGGTCGCGTCAAACCCAGATGCTCGCCAGCAGTAACAGCCAGAGCAATGAGCACAAACACCAACGACACTATGAGCGAACTCCAACCCACCACTTGCTCACTCATGCGACTCCTTCACTGTTACTCCTTGTTGAACCATGACTCATCGATTGCACTCGCCGCATCAGGGTCATCTGCTGAACCAGAAAACAACAATTCACCAGACTTGAGCACCACTAGATGCTGAGCCAGTCGTCTGATCTGTGCTCGATCGTGTGTCACCCATACCACTGCAATGCCCTGACCGAGCAGCGACAGAGCAAGTGCCTCCATGCGCTCGGTGGCATCGCCATCGAGCGCAGATGTTGGCTCGTCGGCAAGGAGCACCTGCGGCTGTGCTGCTAATGCTCGAGCGATCACCATTCTCTGGGCTTCGCCACCCGAGAGCGAGTCTGCCTCTCGATCAAGCAGCTCACGCTTGATCGATACTCGATCGCAGAATTGCTCTGCAGCCTGTACCGAGAGTCCCGGGCAGGCCGCCTGAAGATTGTCAAGGACCGAACCGGGAAACGTGACTGGATGCTGAAACACCATTGCCACGCGGCGGCGGTGAAGTAACGGATCGAGTGATGCAATCTCTTGTCCTAGGTAACTCACCGTCCCCGAACTCGGAACCTCAAGGCGGTTGCAGCAGCGAAGCAGGGTGGACTTTCCTGATCCGGAAGCACCCGCAATGACGGTGAGCTTGGAGTCGGGAATCACCAAACTGATCCGGTGCAACACCTCAGACCCAGCGATGCTCACGCTGAGGTTGCGGAACTCAAAGAGCGGCTTCACTCTTGGCAGTGCGTTCCTATAAGAATCACTCTGTAACGCTATCTCGCTGATTCACCGTGCCGACGGACTGCCAACCGGCCTACTGTTTGTGAATATGAGCGAACGCAGAAGCTTGGCCACACGAGTCGTCCAAGCCATCTTGGCATTGCCTGACCCAATTATTGATCGCCTGATTAGCGCACCGCCCATTGTTCTAGATGGTCGGGTGCTCAACCGGCGTGTGCAGGCACTGCTTGTTCTGTCCGAACGTCTCGGCATTCGTACTGACGGACAGCCTGGGTCGGTAGCGGAGAGACGCACAGCTATGCGCCGAGGCGCCGCTCTTGGCATGCCCGTGCGCACAGGGCTGCATGTGGTCGACCGCAGAGTGCCTGGCCCTGCAGGCGAAATACCCGTTCGGATCTATCGTCGATTTGGCCTACCCGAGACTGCTCCTGCAATCGTGTACTTGCACGGCGGCGGCTGGGTAACTGGCGACCTTGATACCCACGACGGATCCTGCCGCCTACTCGCCGATGAGAGCGAATGCATCGTGGTTGCGGTGGACTACCGGCTAGCACCCGAACACCCCTTCCCTGCAGGGATTGATGATGCAGTGGCTGCCTACCGGTGGGTGAATGATCATGCAACTGAACTCTCAATCGAGCCAGGCCGCGTCGGAGTCATGGGCGACAGCGCTGGCGCCAACCTTGCCGCAGTGGTTGCTCAAGTGACTCGAGATACTGATGTACCAGCGCCCGTGGCCCAGTGTCTGATCTATCCAGCCACTGATGCCTACCTGCGTGAGCAATCGCATGAGATCTTTGCAAACGGGTTCTTCCTAACCCGAGACTCCATGGAATTCTTTCGCTCAACCTATCTGCCCGATCAGAGCGATTGGGACTCCCCCTTGGCCTCGCCGATCGAACAGACTGATCTGGCGGGAGTCGCCCCAGCTCTGATTGTCACAGCTGGATTTGATCCACTGCGAGACGAAGGCCGGCGCTATGCAGAGATGCTCGTTGAGGCCGGTGTACCCACTCGCTACCGGTGTTATGACGACATGGTGCACGGGTTCTTTGGTATGGGAATCCTGCCCGGTGGCATGACGATGGCGACTGAGATTTGTCTTGGAATGGGCGACCTGATGCACGACACGCCCTAACGCAGCGCAGGCTCTAACGCCACGAGGCGACCTGATGCAGCG
>CANJEC010000254.1 GCA_947473395.1 Actinomycetota bacterium
CGCAGTTGCTCCTGGGCGTCCGCTGCGAGAAGGCCTCGACCGCATCCTGAAAGCCGGAATGGGCGCACTCATCGTCATTGGAGATGGCCCGGAGGTACTGAATATCTCATCTGGTGGATTCCTGATCAACGCCTCCTTCTCTCCTCAACGCTTGTCTGAGCTAGCCAAAACCGATGGGGCCATCGTCCTCACCCCAGATGCTGGCTACATCGCTCGGGCCAACGTGCACCTAGTACCCAACCCGAACGTCCCCACAGAAGAAACCGGCACTCGCCATCGCACTGCCGAGCGAGTGGCTCGCTCCATTGGGGTTCCGGTGCTCTCTGTGTCAGAAGACATGGCTGTGGTCACGGTGTACACCAAGAATGACCGCTATCAGCTTGAGCCGATTCCATCAATCCTCAGCCGATGCAATCAGGCCCTTCAGACGCTTGAGCGCTACAAAGCCCGCCTTGATGAGGTGTCTTCGAATCTGACCTCACTCGAGGTAGAAGACATTGTTACCTTGCGAGATGTAGTCACCCTGTTGCAGCGGGCCGAGTTGGTGGCTCGAATCTCTCAAGAGATTGAGCAGTACCTGACCGAACTCGGCACCGATGGCCGCCTGATTGGTTTGCAACTGCGAGAGTTGATGGCCGGCATCGAAGATGAGCGTCGCTTGGTAGTTCGCGACTACTTCCAGTCCGATATGCAGTGGAACCTTGAGCAAGCAATAGAGACGCTCTCTGGGCTAGAAGTGGATGCCCTGCTCGATGCCGAAGAGGTGGTGCAGGCCACGCACTTGTCAGGACAAACCGACGACCTTGACGCATCAATTGAGCCTCGCGGTTATCGAATGCTGTCGCGTGTCCCACGTATCCCCGATGACATTGTCGACCTGCTCGTTGAGCACTTTGGTTCCCTAGACAAGCTCACCCGGGCCACAGTGAGTGAGCTTGCTGAAGTGGATGGCGTGGGCGAGCACTGGGCGCGAACTATCAAGAGTGCGCTTGCCCGTATTGCCGAGTCGAGCATCCTTGATCGCTACGCGTGATTGCCAAATTTTCAGAGTAAGTTCGTGGAAATGAACCTGATTTTGCCTTCCGGAACTCCGGCATATCTATCCCGTCCGGACTCGGCGGACCGAGGCTTGGTTGTCATTCCCGACATCATCGGTCTTCGGCCCTTATTCACCGACCTCTGTGATTCGCTCTCTGAGCGCACCGGGTGGGCTGTCACTTGCTTTGAGCCATTCCCCGGCCAGGATCTTCCCGGGCCAAGCGACCCAGCGTTCTTTGAAGCTCGCAGCGAAGCGATGTTTCGCCTAGTTGACGACCAACTCCTTGGTGATGCCGCTGCGGCTGCCGATGCCACTGGGTGCGCCTCAGTTGGGTTGATTGGGTTCTGTATGGGCGGGATGTACGCGCTCAAAGCCTCGAACCACTCGCGGTTCAGCAGCGTGGTTTCTTTTTATGGAATGGTTCACGTGCCACCGGCCTGGGCTGGGCCCGGCCAGGGCGATCCGCTCGGCGCGGTTCAGTCGGCGCAGGCAGGTCATGTGATGGCTGTAGTCGGATCAGAGGATGGCTACACCCCACCGGGCGATGTTCAAGAACTGATAGATGCCGGGGTCAGAGTCGAGATGTACGAAGGTGCCGATCATGGGTTCGTGCATGATCCCTCCCGGCCGACACATCGCGCCGATGATGCGGCGGACGCGTGGAATAAGGCGCTTGCGTTCTTGGACAGTTAGCGGGAGCGGATCTCGAGTTCGCGACGCTTCAGGATTCGGTAGGACCGGTCGTTCTGCTCAATCCAGCCAAGCTTTAAGAAGCTAGCGATAGCCTTGTTCACACGCTCTCGAGAAGCGCCGACAAGTCCGGCTAGCTCCTCTTGGGTAATGGGGATTTCAAACTCATCACGATCCCCCGCCAACTCCAACAAGTGCTTAGCCGTTCTTCCGGTCACATCCAAGAAGAATGAGTCCGCTAGTGCCTCGTCGGTAGATCGGATCCGCTGGCTGAGCAGGCGCACCACTGACCAGAGCAGTTCCGGCTTGTTTTCCCAGATGCTTCGCAGTACCTCATACGGAATTCGAATCACGCCCGATGGTTCAAGCGAGCGTGCCTCGGCAGATCTTCCTAGGCCATCGAACAGGCCCATTTCGCCAAACAAGTCACCCCGCTCCATCATCGCAATCATGGATTCGCGACCATCGAAGGACTTATTCGAAATGGCCACACGCCCGCCAATCACCACGTAACAGGCATCAGCCTCTACACCTTCGACGAATACGACATCACTGCGCGCCAGTACCAATGTTTCAGATGCATCAGCCAGTTGGCGATGGTCGTCCTCATCGAACTGGTCAAAAAGCTCAACACCCCGCAGCAGATCCATGTCAGTCACGATTGCCATCGTAGCGATAATGCGTGTGACTTCTGCCGCAGTGCCGAGTTCGGGTGAGTGGGCAGTAGCTTGAGGGCATGGCTCAGGCGGTAAACCAGGAGGAATTTGACCTCCCACTCGACCCAGCGCCCTCTGAGAACCTGGGCTCCGTCTGGTGTGTCCTGCTTGCAGGTGGTTCGGGTCAGCGGTTTGGGTCGCTCAAGCAGTTTGATTCACTAGCCGGGGTAAGGGTGATTGATCGTTCTGCTCGAACGGCTGCCGCTGCCTGCGATGGTGTCGTAGCCGTGCTACCTGCCGACTCGCTCGCGACACCAGATGGCCAGATCCCCGACGCAACTGCGGTGGTAGCGGGAGGGGCATCCCGATCAGATTCGGTTCGCGCCGGTCTAGCGGCAATCCCGGCTGAGGCAACGGTGATTTTGGTTCACGACGCAGCGCGGCCCTTGGCTACAGCAGAACTCTTTGCAAGGGTGATTGCACAGGTTCAATCAGGAGTCAGTGCTGTCGTGCCAGCGGTTCAGGTAGTGGACACGATTCGAGTAGTCAACCCCGACAGCAACGGGTCTGCCAGCGAAGGATCAGACAGTGCTGGATCAGACAGGGCTGGACCAGACAGCGCTGTAATTGATCGCGACCTACTTCGAGCGGTGCAAACTCCACAGGGGTTTCAGGCTGCGTTGCTCCGAAGGGCTTACGACAGCGATGGTGAAGCAACAGACGATGCCGGTCTAGTCGAGGCTCTTGGGGTCAAGATCACGCTCATCGACGGGGAACGGTCAAATCTCAAGCTCACCGAGCGCGCCGACCGAATCATTGCGGCAGCACTGCTGGAATCCATTGACCCTGACTCGCAA
>CANJEC010000255.1 GCA_947473395.1 Actinomycetota bacterium
TACAGACCATGCCGAGCGGCGCTCTGCTCTTGAACGATTCCTACAATGCTGGTCCGGCCTCTATGGCGGCAGCACTTCGGGCGCTCAGTTCGCTCCCGGGTGCAGGCTCAGGCCGGCGAATCGCGGTGCTTGGGCTCATGGCAGAACTCGGAGATTCTGCGCCCCAAGAGCATCAGGCAGTGGCCGAATTGGCCGATCAACTTCAGATTCAGATCATCGCTGTGGGTACTGACCTGTACGGGGTGCCTCCACTTGCCGGGATCAGCGAGGCTGAAGCCGCCCTTGACTCGCTGTCTCTGACCACTGCTGATGCAGTACTCGTCAAAGGAAGTCGCGTAGCGGGGTTGGAGCGACTGGCCCAAGCGCTGCTTTAGCAGGGGGTGAAATCGCGTCTGGAGCGGAAAATCGACAGTATGTGTCGATTTTCCGCTCCAGACGCGTCAGTTCGACTGTGTCGCAGGTTCCGGCTCGCTCAGGTCGATCAGAACTGCCAGTCCTGCGGCCACCACTGCGCCGAAGAGCAGCACTGCCGCTATTCCGATCGCATCGATAATCGGCCCTCCAACTAGGGCGCCGAGTGGCACAAGTCCGGCCCAGGCCATCATCCATAAGCCCATGATTCGTCCACGAACCTCGTCCGGGGCACGCATCTGCAGCGTGGTCGAGAGCGCAGTCACAATGACGAAGTACGAGGCGCCAAGGGTAAAGGCGGCCACAAAGCCCAAGGGCAAGACCGTATCGATTCCAAATATGGCCAAGGCCACTGCAAAGACAACGAGCGCTACCCGAGTGACCTTTGCGCGGTTGTGGCCAGAGAGGACGGACCCCATCGACAGCGCGCCCAGTGCGGCACCTAGGGCAAAGGTGGCAAACAGCAGGTTGAACTTCCACCCCGCTAACTCGAAATGCTCCTGAGCTACGAGCGGCATCTGGTAGATGAAGATCAGCGAGCACATGGACAGCACGGCCATGCTGGCAATGACTCGCGTGATCACGCGATCTGCTCGCACGGCCTGCAAGCCCTGTCGCATCTGCTCAATTGGCCCATCGCCCTTGTTGCCTTTGGGGGAGAAGTCAATGTCCACGCTCAGCACGGCAAGTACCACAAAGAGGTAGGTGAGACCATTGACCACAAACACCGCAGATGCTCCAGCAAGAGAGCCGAGGATGCCGCCGAGTAGCGGCCCAATGACGCGAGATGCATTCATCGAGACTGAGTTGATTGCAATTGCTGGCTGTAGGTCTTGACGCGGGACGAGTGAGGGGAGCAGCGAGATCATGGTGGGCCCCGCAATGGCATTTGCGCAGCCGATGCTCGCTACAACTGCCACGAGAATGAATTGATTCGGCGTGTCCGACAGCGCCACTACTGCTAGCACCATGGACATCAGGAGTTGCACCACTGACATGCTGATGATCACGCTGCGGCGATTGAAGCGGTCGGCGATTGCGCCGCCGAACGGGGATAAGAAGAGCATCGGCCCAAGCTGAGCGAAGGTGATAACCCCGGTAAACCAAGCGCTGCCTGTTAAGCGGTAGGCGAGCGCGATCAGGGTGATGTTTTGCATCCAGGTGCCGATATTGGATGCAAAAGTGCCGGCAAAGATTCGCCGAAAGGCTTTGCTTTGCATGGCAGAACCGAGGGTTCCGGGAGTCGGGGCAGCAGAAGGCGAACTTTGTTCGCTATCCGAATACTTCGATCCTCGAACTATATCCACCTGCTCAATATAGGGGAGCCGAGCAGCTTTTCCTAGGCAGTAGCCGCCCTTTGTGCTTCTCTCGGTAGCAGAGCAGATCGCTTGAGGTTCCTAGAGCTTGCTGTTGCCCTCAGTCATCATGTTCACCCTAGGCTTGCACTGATGTCGGCCCCGGATGAGCGTAGCTATTACCAAATTCTGGGCCTTCCTCAAGGGGCTAGCTCGCAGCAGATTCGCGACGCGCATCGCCAATTGGCCCGGGTGCTACATCCGGACCGACTTGGGCAAGCAACAGCCGCCGAGCAGGCGCTAGCGGAGCGCCGCATGCGAGAGGTCAACGTGGCTTGGAGCACCCTGTCTGATGTTGGCCGCCGTGCCGACTATGACCGCAGCCTGCGTGCTCAGCGCACGTCACCCCCCACTCATGCACCACAGTCAGCGGGGTTCAGTTCTGGGTCGGGCCCGGGCTCATCGCGTGGGGCTGGGGCTGGGGTAGACGATACGTATCGCGACCCGCAGACGGGGCGCCCCGAGGAGGAGCACGATCCGGATGCCTTCTACGCCAAGTTGCGTCAAGCCGAGCTTGATCCCGATGAAGAACCGCTGAGCGAATGGCATTTCTGGTTGCTGCGAAGAGGACCACTCGTTGCCGCAGTCTTGCTTGGGTTGTTTCTGTTTGTAGCTACTGCCTATGCAGGCGGGAGTCGCTCAACCTCTGGTACCGCTGGGGAGCAAGCCGTGGCCACGAGCGCACCTTCGCGTGACTGTGTGCGAATCACCAACGGGCGGACGGCGAATCGCGTTACGTGCGGTTCGACGAACGACGGCCACATCGTGACCAAAGTTGCAGTGGCTCTGGATTGTCCCCCGAAGACAAGTTACGTGGTGATCCAAGATGAGTTCTTCTGCGTGTCGACTGACCCGTCAGTTGTTGGATCAGTAGCCGAGCAAACCGGAGGCTAAGAAATGTCAGATTCTCAGGTGGCTCCCGCTGTGCAGGTAACGGGACTAGATCACATCGTGCTTCGTGTCGCGGATGCCGAGGCTTCTGTGGCTTGGTATGTGCAGAAGTTGGGGCTCGCTCCGGAGCGGTTCGAGCAATGGCGTAGGGGAGAGGTTCCGTTTCCCTCGGTCCGAGTGGACGCCACAACGGTGATCGACTTACTCGAGGTCAAAGCCGGGGCTGAGTCTGAGTCTGGCCGCCAGTCGGCGGGAATCAATCTGGATCACTTTGCGCTGCTTGTTCCCGGCGCTGATTTGGAGGTAGTTGCTGGTTCCGGCGAGTTCAACGTGATCCGTGGCCCACGGGCACTCTGGGGCGCTCAGGGTACTGGCCTCGCGATGTACGTGGCTGATCCAGATGGTCACGTTGTCGAGCTTCGAACCTATCCAGATGCGCCTGGTAGCTAGACCCACAGTGGTCGTGTGGCCGAGTCGCTTCGTTGACCGCTACAGTTCAACCTCGCTCCCTCGGGAGTTTCAGTAGGGGCGTATAGCTCAGTTGGCTAGAGCGCTGCCTTCACACGGCAGAGGTCCGCAGTTCGA
>CANJEC010000256.1 GCA_947473395.1 Actinomycetota bacterium
AGGTTGAGCCGAATCGACTGCCTGTCGGGGTGATCAACCGGCACGATGTCCATGACGGTGACCTTGGCGCCGGCATCAGCGGCAAGGTTGGCCACTGCTGCGCCCATACCGCTAGCACCGCCGACTACTAACGCCCGAAGACCGTCATACCTGAATGCATCGAAGGCACTACCCATGCGATCCCCCTTGATTAGGCGTCTGCTCGAAAGCTGGCAAACCCTAGTGGAACCCGATGCTGACAGGCCGTGGAAAGGTGAGTACATCAATTGCGCACTCTCGTTTCGTTATGCGCCTGACCCCCTCTAGGGGGTCAGGCGCAAGACAGAGCAAAGGGATTTGGGTTATCAGCCGCCGTTGGCGAGCGGCTGATAGCTGCGGCATGGCTGGCCAAATGATGGGCATGACCCGATCGGGCTCGGGGGCTCCACGCCTGTAGCTAGTGGCAAAGAAATTGAGGATGGCGTTGCGCTGCCAAAGAACAATGAGTTGGTCGGAGCCACGCCATCGTCCACTGAGTTGTAGCGCCACACGCGGCGATCCCCGCCAACAGGTGCCACCATAATTCGGATCCGACTACCTGTTCGGAAGGCGTGCACAACTGGCAGCACTTGCACCCGCACCCGATTGGCACCGGGCTGCAACGGCGAGGAAGAGGTGAAGTCGATGTTGGGCTTCACCGGGTCGGTTCCTGTTACCTGTCGGAACGATGCGCGTTGCACGCCGTTAGTTACGAACAGTTCCTTACCATCAGGCCGCACCTCGGTCACGGTCACCTGCAGGTCCGTGTTTGTCGCTGTAGAGGACACCCACAGGTCAGCCCCGATTGGGCCGGCCACTACGGCATCGGCAGCCATCGGTGGAGACACAAATCCCAAGCCATTGTTCGAGGGAACCTGAGACCATCCCGAACTACTTGATTCCGGTCGACGCGACGGATCAGAGACATATGCAGCAGACCCATCGACACCTGCTGCAGGAGGTGTGGGTGCTAGTGCCCCGTCAGCAGAGAGGTACCAAGTGCTTGTGGTGGCTCCTGCTGGTGGGAACGAAGACGAGTTGAACTTCCAGCGGGTGCCGCTCGCACCGTTCCCGCTGTCCGTGTCACGCTCAACCCCAAATGAATACTGCGGACGCAACTCCCAGCGACGCAAGGCGTCGCCAAATCTCAGCCCTGCAAGTGAGGGGAACGGCAAGCCTGCTCCCCCGGAACCGAAGATGATCGAAGTGGTCAGATACAGACCAACCTTTAGGTCAGGAGTCTTACGGGCCACGTACAAGTCGAGGAACTGAAACAGGTCCACGATGGTGTCGGGACTTATCGAATCGTTGTGCTCGCCGCTGCTGAGCGTCATCCATGCCCGGGGGTTGCGCTCGGTGAGTTTGTTCAGGTTGAGCATGGCGTAACCACTCGTCTGCTCATCTTGGAACTGCAGCGAACCAAACACGGGCACATCTATTTGATCGAGCCGCTGTTCAAGGTCACGGCGCTGATAGTCCTCGAGGTTGAGCACCGTGTTGCGGAAGATTCCGTCCCCGTCACGAGTTTGTAGGCGCAGGCGTTGATTCTCTTTGCAGTTCGCATCAGTGGCAACCAAAGCGTTCGCGTATTCCATCGCACCAGCCGACGGTGCCGGACGCGCATTTGCAACACGGCCTGCCAGCCAAGTCTCGGCGAAACCAGTATTGAAGATCCCGCCCGGTCGCCCCACGTCCCAGACACGACCCAGGAATGACAGCGGAACGATTGCGGCAAGGTGCGGTGGCCGAGTAGCAGCAGTAGCAATCTGTGAGAACCCCGAGAATGAGATCCCGATCATGCCGGGGCGGCCGTTGAGCACCCATGGCTGACGAGCAAGAGTTTCAACAACGTCGTAGCCGTCATACGAACTCGGAAGATCGAACAGGTCGGACTCCCCGCCCGAACATCCCGTGCCGCGCAACTGCACTGACACCGTTGCGTAGCCGGCCAACCGAGCCAGAACGCCGCCAACAAAAGTCTCGCCCCCAGGGGTGAGCGGGTCACCCGGCAGCGAAGGGTCAAGCAGTCGCGCCACCTTGTCTGCGATCGGATCTTGCGGAGCGCCCACGTTGTAACCGGAATACTCAATCAGTGTTGGGAAGGGACCATCAGAGACCGACTGGCCCACGGGTGGCCGCACCACTATGGCGAGCAGCGTGCCATCGCGCATGGGGATGTAATTCAGGCCCGCCTGCATCAGTGGCGCTCGATAGAACGCATCCGAGGGCGGCTCATCAACATCAAGAATTCGAACGGTTTGGGATGCAGCCGCTGACTCATCGGTAGCCGACTCATCGGTAACGGTCACGGTGCTTCCCTGGGTGAGCCCGCGGAAAACCACGCTTCCAAATGCGTCGGCGACTTTGGATTGTGTGGTGGTTCCCGGCCCCGTCAGGCTGACTGTGCCGCCGACCGTCGCGTCGGTCACATAGACCTGTTCGATCCCTGCCCGTACCAAATACGTGGGCTCACCGACTGCTGGGCCTTGGCCAGGCCGCGGCGGCAACGGCCTCGGAGGCGGCGAACCTGCGCAGGCAGAGGCCACAACAGCAACTGCTGCCAAAACCGCGATTAAGGCCGCTGACTTTCGAATCCCCCGCATCATGTTGTGACGGTACATCCCGGGGGGCCATGAGGAAAGCCCCCGAGCGATCGACCGGGTTCACTGGCGGAGGCGGCGCTAGCTCAAACGATCAGGTCGCTGAGGGGCACAGTCCAGATCATTCGGCTGGCCACTGGTGAGCCGGGAACCTCGACCTACTTGTTGAGGGGGTCACTCCTTGGCCCGGTGACCTGGCAGCAACGCAAAGCTGGCTCCGCTAACTCTGACTGAAAAACAAATGCCAGAAAATGCCAGAAAATGCCAGAAAATGCCAGAAAATGCCAGAAAATGCCAGAAAATGCCAGAAAATGCCAGAAAATGCCAGAAAATGCCAGAAAATTATATAAAATGAGACGAAGTAAGTTAAAACTGTAAAAAGATTTCAAAACACGAGAAAAGTTGAGGAAAATTAATGACTGCTGCAGATGACGCGTCCAAACCACCGGCAATCCTTGCCCTGCCGATCGGCCTGAAGGCCCGCGGTCTGCGCAAAGAATTCGACAGCCTCGGCACCGTTGAGGTTCCAGCCAACCGCTACTGGGGCGCTCAAACGCAGCGAAGCCTCATCCACTTCAACATCGGGCACGACCGCATGCCGAAGGAGGTG
>CANJEC010000257.1 GCA_947473395.1 Actinomycetota bacterium
ATTTCGACTTGCAGCCGCTCGGCAATCAGATCGACAAGCTGTAGCGCACCAAGTGAATCGCCACCACAGTCAAAGAAGTCCGCTTGAGTAGAGAGAGGCGCAGTAACGCCAAGGAGCTCACCGAAAATATGTGCAATCTCTTGTTCAGTTGCGCTGAGCGCAGCGGAGTCAATCGCATGGCTCTCTTCAGACGCGGAGCCAGTACCGGGAGCGGGCAGCGCTGCACGGTCGATTTTGCCATTTGGTGAAAGAGGGAGTTGATCGAGCACTTCGATCAAGGCAGGAACCATATGAGGAGGCAAGTTCTGCGCTACCGCAGCTCGAATTTGTTCCTCGTCAATCTCACATCCCTGAGCTGCTACAAGGTACGCAACGAGTTTCGGTTCGCTAGTTCCGATCTGACTCACCACAGTCACGGCCTCGCCCACAGCTGACAGTTGTAGGAACTGAGCATCAATCTCACCAAGCTCAACCCTTCGGCCACGAAGCTTGACCTGATGATCGAGGCGCCCAAGAACTACGACTGATCCGTCTGCATGGGAGCGCGCCTGATCACCCGTGCGATACAAGTTGCCCTTTGGCTCTTCTGCAAAGGGGTCAGGAACAAATACCTCGGCCGTGAGTTCCGGTCGATGCAGGTACCCGGCAGCAACTCCATCACCGCCGATCCAGATTTCACCGACTTGGCCAGCTTCCACTGGCTGCATCTGCTCATCAAGAAGATGAAGACGGGTGTTCCGGATCGGCTGGCCGATGGGAGGACTCGACGTCTCGGAGCGATCGATCAGACCGCCGGTACTAAAGGTGGTGGTTTCGGTTGGCCCGTACAGGTTCCAAACACGCAGGCTCTGGCTTCGCTGATAGAGCTGCTCAACCAACTCGCGATGCAAGATCTCGCCCGCCAAGGTCACCACTCGAACCGAGTCGGGTAGCGGGCGATGATGGATGAGTCGAGACATCACCGATGGAGAGGTATTTACTAGCGTGACCCCGAGCTCTGGGCCCACCTCTGCAAGGGTGAGTGCGTTGTGGACCACAACGAGTGTTCCGCCCCAGGCTAGGGATGCAAAGATCTCAAATATCGATAGATCCCAAGAGAGTGAAGTAGAGAACAGGATTCGAGATCGGTCCTCATCAGAGAACGCCTCCCGAGCCCAACGGGCCAAGTTGACTGCGTTGCAGTGCCTGATCATCACACCTTTGGGCTGGCCAGTTGAACCCGAGGTGTAGAGGAGATAGGCCAGATCTTCTGGGTCAACGCTGTTCGATTGAGCGGGCTGAGTCTGAGGCTGCAGAAGCTCATTTGGGCTCAACAAGGTGACCTTCGCTTCATTCAACAGGGCTGCATTCAAGAGCCCAGAATCGAACAGTTCAGCAAAGCTCGTGTCACAGATAACTACTCGAGCGCTGCAATCAGTAGTCATGAAGCGCAGTCGTTCTTTGGGGTAAGCAGGGTCGAGCGGAACATAAGCCGCGCCAGATGCCAGCACACCAAGGACTACTGCTAACAGTTCGGCGCTTCTGCCCATGCAGATTCCAACGAAGTCGCCGCGACCGACCCCATGTGCACGCAACGAGGCCGCCACCTGTTCAGCGTGTTCCCGAAGTTCGCGATAGGTGGTACTCGAACCATCATCAATTGCTACTGCATCTGGTGTTCGCCCTGCTTGGTCGAAAACCAAGCCATGCAATGTCGATGCGTTTTCCACTTGATCAGCCTAAGGGTGCCGAGAAAAAAGCGACCGTGACCAACTCTCTGCGCCAAACCGCTGTCATACGCGCTCAGAATGTGATCCACTGGGGGGATGCAGGGATTTTTGATTTTCGCCGTATTTGGTGTGGTGCTCGTAGTAGCCTTTTTTATGCTTCTCGCTAAGCGCCGGGACTACGACGCCAATGAGACCGAGGCAGACAAACTCAGCGATGCCGACTTTCGGCGCATTGAGTTTGGCGAGGAAGACATCTAGGTCAGTCTTTGACTTGAAGCTCGGTTCCCTCGGGAGCGTCTTTCGGAGACAGATAGCTCTCATAGCCATCTTCGCCCGCAACATAGGTCTGCAAGAACGCAATGGTGATGCCATTGGTAATCGCGTGAGCCTCGTCAATCGCGATGAGGTCTTTGGTGCAGCCCTCGAGCGCCATCTCGTTCACCACATCGATAAACACTTGTGGCAAATTCGGCAGCGTAGCCAAGGAATCTTGGTAGCGGCAGACATCCGTAAAGGACTGATGCCCTGCTTTGTCGATATCCATGCGAAGCAGCGGGCGGCCCGAAATCAGATCCCATGGGCGAGTGGTGTCATTGACAATCGGGGTGGTTGTATCGAGCACACCAGATACCAGCAGGCTTGGAATATCAATCGCAGCTAGGGCCTCATCCGAGTTCAGTTCAGAGTACGGGGCCATCACCGCAATCGCCTTGACACGTTCATCGGCGGGAACGCTGCCCAACTCGTTGCTATACCCTCCAGCCGTTCCGAGTGTGGTGAACCCACCAAACGAATGGCCCGTTACGCCGATGCGCTCGGGGTCCATCGTCCCAGAGAGCGGGTCACCCGGAGTGGCAGAGATTCCGAGCATGGCGGTAATCAGATACTGAACATCTTGGACGCGGTTGAGCGCATTGACTGGCCTTGGCGTACTGGCACCTGTCACCGAGTCGAGAGCAGTGTTACCGGTGTGATCGACTGCGACCACAACAAACCCGTGGCTTGCGAGCGCCTCAGTGAACCAGGAGGCGATGTAGCGCAGACCGCCGCTTCCGTGGGAGTAAACAACCAGAGGGAATGGCCCCGCAGCACTAGCGGGTGCATCGGCTAGCGCTGTCAAAGATGCGAGCTCGATTCCCGGAATGAACTGATAGATCGACAGGGGCGCAGTCACACCCTGATCAACGGGGTACCAGACATCTGCAGTGAGTGCTCGACCGCGAGCGGCATCGTTGATCTGTACGACTCGTCGGCCAACTTGGTACGGGCCCGGCTGATCAGGAGGAGACACTGCAACTGCTTTCTCGGTGGTGGAACTTCCGGCCGAATCCTGAGCAGCGGTGTCAGTGCTGGAATTTGTGCAACCAGCGAAGAGCGCCGCAGCTAGACATGCAGTGACAACGAGGGAGGAGGTTCGAGACATGGTGGGTGATCGTAGCCGTGCTCAGCCAAAGAACTTCGCGGCACGCTCACCGATCATGATCGCTGCTGCCGCCGGACCTCGGGACCACGGTCTGGG
>CANJEC010000258.1 GCA_947473395.1 Actinomycetota bacterium
AGTCGCCACCCAGCGCCGGTTAGCGAACAGCCAAGGCCCGACCATGCAACCTGAGTACAAGTGGTCCCGTTCGTACCACCGGTTGTACGCAACTTCATTGCCTGGAGTTGGGTCCACCAAGGTGAACAAAAGTGACCCAACATGTACTCCGTCATCTGCGCCGTACGGCTCCACTAGTGCGCTCCTTTTTTTGCTGATCCCCTCACGGTAGTAGCGAAGATGGTTACGTGACAGATCGCAACGGAGCCTCGACAGCTAGCATCTGATGCTGTGAAGGCACCCCAAGTCGAGCCTGATTCGTTGAGCGATGCTCAATATTTGGGATTCGACACAGCGACCGATCGTCACCGCATGGGGCTTCGACCCCTAGGCAAAAACTGGCTGGAACCAGACCGCCATAGCGAATGGCAACTGCAACTAAAACAGTCACTTATCCGAAGTGATCGAGAGTTGTACGTTGCAGATCCGACAACATCGGTGGTGCAGGCCGGCGTGGCCCGACTAGCGGAAATGTTGTCTTTTGAGAAACGCATCGAACCAACGATTGAGGCTTGTGGCTTAGCAACTCAAGAGGACTGGTGCATCATGGCGCGTGAGGACACCTGGAGGCTTCGAGCCGCCTGCGTGTGCTTTCCGAGCAGATGGGTGTTATCGGAAAAAATGGGAGGAACCGTGGCAGATATTCACCAACCGGTACCAAACTACGAAAAAGACCTAGGTGGACTTGTCGAGTCATTCTTTGATCGGCTTGACCAGAATCGCGCCGTGTGGCGACTGAATTGGGAGCTTTGGGACGACCCCCGATTGAGTCAGCCGTGGAGGAATGAGGAAGCTGAGATTTTTGATCTGCCACCGGCAAACCTTGTCCCGGAGAGGGTTTTTCTGCGAGTGGAACGTCAGACCATGCGTCGCCTGACAGATGAAACCATCGTGTTTTCAATTCGCGTTCATCAGCGTCCGCTCGCTGACGTCATCAAACAGCCCGGAGCGCTCCTTCAACTACAAAGCGCCTTTCTGGGAGAAGGCGGCTCGGTTCTTGCTGCAAAGAAACTTGAAAGCCTGAAGGTGCCGGTTCTGGAATGGCTAGCAGGAACTGAGTGATGTGCATCGCTGAACTTGTGCCGCTAGGCGTGATGGCTCGGGGCACAGTTGCAAGTGGAGGTACCTCACTGCCAAGGAGCTATTTATCCGTCGGGCGATAGGCTGACGGAGATCTCTTGATCTGCGGCTTTCGCGCAATCACTGTCGGCCAAGTTGAGGAAGCCATGCCCACCGAATCTGAACCCGAACCCACAGCTGCTGCTGCAGTAGTAGAGCCAGTGGCGGAACCCGAACTTCAAGCCGACCCCGTTCTAGACCCGCCTGCTGCACTTCCCGCCAGGCCGGTGATCGGTCAGAGCGCTACCTCAATGAGCCAAGTGGCCAATGTACCTGCACCTCCAGCGGCCCCTCCTGCGGCGAGGATTACCGAGGTGACGGTGACTTCAGTTTCACCAAAGGAAGTAGAGGTCCGACTTGCCGATGGCCGCACAGGGGTAATTCCCAGTGCCGAATTTTCGGGCTCGGCGGTGATGGGCCAAGTTGTTCCAGCGGCAGTACTCGCTCGTGAGGATCCCAAGAATCGACCAGTCCTGTCTCAGGTTTGGGCCCTCAAGTTGCAGGCATGGGAACGTCTTGAAGCAGCCAAAAAATCTGGCACAGCCGTAACCGCGACCGTCACCAAAAAGGTGAAGGGTGGCCTCGTGGCTGATGTGGGTATGCGGGCCTTTGTGCCCACCTCGTTGTTCTCCGAGATTCCTGGCCTCACACCAGATTCACTCATCGGCACCGAAGTAGCGATGATGGTGGTTGAAATCGATCGAGATGCTGATCGGGTGGTCCTGTCGATCCGCGATGCTGAGCGTCGGCAGCGCCGAGCGGCCGAACGTGAAGCTCTGCAAAGCCTCGCTGCGGGCGCAACGGCTTCTGGTCGCGTGGTGAGCATTGCGGAATACGGAGCAGTTGTTGACCTTGGTGGTTTGCGGGGGCTGATACATCGAAGCGAGTTGACCTGGGGTCGACTTGAGCGGACCGAGGATTTTGTAACCGTTGGCGAGGATATTCAGGTACTCGTTCTCGAGGTGAATAAGTCCAAGCGCCGCATCAGCCTGTCGCTCAGGCAGCTACAGCCCGACCCGCTGGCAGCTATTGAGGTTGGCTCGATTCATTCGGCCACCGTGGTTCGAGTCGTGGAGTACGGGGCATTTGCTCGCCTTGATGAGGGTGGGGCCGAAGGTCTGGTACATCTGAGCGAGTTGACTGAGCTGTATGGCTATCGCCCCGAGGAACTCGTCACCCCTGGTGAACAGGTCATGGTGAAGGTGCTCGAGGTAGACGCCAAGCGCAGGCGAATGGGACTATCGGTGCGTAGGGTTCTTGTCGACGACTAGTTCGTCATCACTTTGGTCTAGTCATCAAGGTCAAGTGCAGGTACTTCTGCAGGGGTGAACTCGCAGCGCATTCTTTTGATCCCATGAATGAATGCTGACTGCAGATACTCGGGTTCGCTGCTGATGCGAATGTCTGGCAGCCACTGAAAGAGTTCCTCAAAGATCACACCGATCTCTCGGCGGGCCAGATTGGCTCCCAAACAAAAGTGCGGTCCCCCGGCGCCGAACCCAACGTGTTCGTTCGGCTTGCGAAGAACGTCAAACTCAAAGGGCTTGTCGAAGACGAGCTCATCTCGATTCGCTGACTCGTACCACAGCGCGACCTTCTCACCTTGGGCGATGTCCACGCCACCGATCTGGGTGTCGCAGGTAGCAGTCCGCCGAAAGTGCACCACCGGCGTTGACCAGCGAACAATCTCCTCAATAGCCGTTGGGGTGACGTCACCCATGCCTGTCTGCCAGACCTGTCTCTGATCATCATGCTGAGTGAGTAGGTACAAGCCATGGCTAATCGCGTTGCGGGTGGTCTCGTTCCCCGCAGCTGACAACAGAATAAAGAAACTTGCCATCTCCATGGGCTGTAGATGTTCTCCATCAACCTCGGCGTGCATCATGGCTGAGACAAGGTCGTCGGTGGGGTTGGCTAGGCGGTCCTCACCCACTCGCTGTGCCAGCATCGCTAGTTCCATTACTGCTGACATGAGCGCTTCCATAGACGGAGTGAACTCGGGGTCGCCCGCACCCAAAATAACGTTGGTGAGCTCAAAGACCCGGTGCCAATCTTCTTGCGGAA
>CANJEC010000259.1 GCA_947473395.1 Actinomycetota bacterium
CAATGCAGTGTTTGCGACCTTGCCAGCTTGGTCCCTTGAGCCACTCATTGCGTGGTCTCCGTTTTATGTGTGGGATCAAGAGCAGGACCTGGTGCGGTGGGTCTGTAGCTTTGACACCACGCCTGAAGACGTTGGCGTCTTCAGCTCTGGAATTGCTCAGATTCTGGCGGGCGGCGAGCCAACCTGATCCTGGCTTACTCCGCGAGGAAAGCCAGAATCTCTGCGTTCACTTCTTCCGGCTGTTCAAGTTGAAGAAAATGCCCAGCGTTTTCAATCATTACGGCCCGGCTGCCCTCTACGTTGAGGTAATCACCTGTTGTTCCGGCAAGTGCTGGTGCCATGCACCCATCGGTCTGCCCATGTAGATAGAGCAGTGGCTGCGGGGGGAGTTCAAAAACTGCAGCCTGAGCCTGAGCTAGGGCCGGGTCCTGAAGCTCTGATTGCAGGGTCTGGCGGTAGTAGCCAAGTGCTGCCGAGACGTGTTCCGGAGTTGGCATGCAGGCTGCGAAGTAGGCGACGTCCTCTGCGCAGTCGTAGCCGGGAGACCAGTCCTGCCACAACCGTGTGATGAACTCGAACTCATTCATTGGAATCATCATGTCGGACAGGGGATTGAGCTGGAAGAACATGTACCAACTCAGGCGAAGCTGGTCATAGGTGAAGAATGCCTGAGCCATGACAGGTCCTGGCGGAACTGCTGCAGTGACTACTCGACGCCAGAGTTCAGGTTCGAGGGTGGCGGCTGCGTATGCGCCCATTGCACCCCAGTCGTGGCCGATGACAACTGCGCTGCTGTCTGCACCGAGTGCACGGTGCAAGCAGTTGGCGTCTACACCCAACACTCCGGACTGATAGTTGGCATCCTCGGCCAAGGAAGTTGGTGCGTAGCCGCGACTAAACGGCGCCACAGCGCGGTACCCCGCTGCCGCTAGGGCTGGCAGAAGGTAGCGCCAAGTCCACGCCGAGTCCGGGTACCCGTGCAGGCAGAGGGCAAGCGGGCCTGAGCCTGCAGCAAGGTAAGCAACCTCGAGGCCATTCTCGGGCAACGTCACGGCTGAAAATTCCAAGCCAAGCTTTTTCGCAGTCTCCTGTGCGGCATCGCTTGCAAGAGGCTCAACTGAGTCGGTGGGAGACGTCATGGGGAGACCTTAGTAACTGGGCGAGGTTTCTGGGTGCCTTCAGGAACGACAACTAGAGACTTCAGTCACATATAGGTGTGCTTGTACTACTTGTTCACCTACTGTCTGCTATCTGGTTTGGATGTCTGCGTTTGGGTACCTCTCGTATGGGGTCATCCACTTCTCAGGTTGCTTGTTGAACTGCTTCAGGAGCGTTATGGGTCACTACATTTTGAGCCGTGGGTGCTAGCTCGGTGCTGAACGTAACGTTTTACGGTGTGCGCGGTTCGACCCCATGTTCGAGTGACGCGAATAGGCGCTACGGAGGCAACACCTCCTGCGTGGTCATTGAATCGCCGGAGCAAGACCCCATCGTGTTGGACCTTGGAACCGGTTTGCGGTTTTTTGGAATGACGGTGCCCTGTGATCAGCCATTTCGAGGCACAGCATTAGTGAGTCATCTGCATTGGGATCATGTGCAGGGGGTTCCGTTTTTTACCCCGATGTTGTGCGAGGGTGCGCAACTCAATGTGTATGGGCCGCGTCAAGAGGACTGCACCCTGACCGAGGCCGTCAAGGCATTTATTCAGCCGCCGTATTTCCCAGTCGGCATCGAGGAACTCGCTGGGGAGTTCAACTTTTTTGAAGTTGAAAACGATGTGTTTCAGGTGGGTGATGCAACCGTGACGGCTGCTCCGATTCCGCACCGTGGGCCAACGGTTGGCTACCGCATCGAAAGCCAAGGCGTCGTGATTGTGTATATCAGCGATCATCAGCAACCGGGCCCCGAAGCCACTGAGGTATCCGCAGAGGTGCGGGCACTCTGTGCCGACGCCGATTTACTCATTCACGATGCGCAGTATGACCCCGAGGAATATCTCCTACGTTCCGACTGGGGGCACTGCACCTCTGACTATGCAGTCGAAGTGGCGGGACAATCTGGTGTGAAACGCCTGGCGCTGTTTCATCATGATCCCTCTCATGATGACGATCGTGTTGATGAGTTGCTCATGCAGGCGCGTCAACACAAAGCCGGCTCTGCACTTCAAGAGATTCTCGCGGCATCTGAAGGTCTCACCCTGTCCTTCGAGGCCGACCCACTCAGGTAATCTTGCTAAGCCAAACAGGGCACAGATCGGGAAGGCCAAGATGTCTGAGGACGGCAACATCTCAAGTAGTCACGCCGAGGTCGAGATAGACCCAGCGTTGTTCCGCTCTGTGATGGGGCATTACCCCACCGGGGTGACTGTGGTAGCTGCGCTTGAAGGCACTGCTCCGATTGGACTTGCTATCGGGACTTTCTTCTCGGTTTCGCTTGATCCGCCACTCATTGGATTCTGCGTTGCGAAGACCTCTTCCTCATGGGCACGCATCGAGGACACCGGTGCGTTTGGGGTGACGGTGCTATCCGAGGAACAACAAGACACTTCTGGCCGCTTTGCCTCGAAGGTAGAAGACAAGTTCGCAGGTGACACGTGGGTGCCCGCTCCCGTAACCGGGTCACCCCTTATTGTCGGGGGAGTGGCTCACATGGATTGCACGCTCCACTCAGTTGTCGATGCTGGAGATCATGTGATTGTGCTGGGCCGGGTTCAATACCTAGATGTGCACCGAGCAGATGTTGGGCCGCTGCTGTTCTTCCGCGGCGGGTACGGCCGTCATGATTCACTTTCAACAGATCTGATCTAACTTCAGCATCCATGGCTATCTATGCGCTCGGCGACCAAGTACCGGAAATCCACCCAGAGGCCTACATACACCCAGATGCCGTCGTCATTGGGAGCGTAGTAATTGGCGCGTTTACCTCGGTCTGGCCCGCTGCTGTCTTACGCGGCGATGACGGATTTATCTTTATCGGCGAGCGTTGTTCGGTCCAGGACGGGGCAGTCCTGCACACAACAGCGGTGTTTCCGACGACTGTCGGAAACGAGGTCACCATTGGCCACTTGGCACATCTCGAGGGCTGCATTGTCGAGGACAAGGCGCTGATCGGCTCGGGTTCGATCGTGCTGCACAATGCTCGAATCGGCGTTGAGGCTGTGGTTGGCGGCGGAGCATTTGTTCGCAATAATCAGGTTGTGCCGGCTCTGGCC
>CANJEC010000260.1 GCA_947473395.1 Actinomycetota bacterium
CAAAGAACCCATCAGCAGCGGTTACCAAATTGGGACGCTCAACATGGACCGTCCACCGTTTTCCGAGGGCCCGCCATGGTGCGTCGCCCAGTCCTGCGACTCGCAGCGTTCAGGCCTGTTCCTTGGCAGCCCACATCTGAAGACACCGGTAGCGCGTCTGGTCCCGACCGAGGAACCTGCGAGGCCAGCAAGTCCTGCTCTCCAATCCCCAAGTAGGGCTCTCTTTCAGCAGCTCCCTGTCCCCACCCCACCACACCCCTCCCCCACCCCACCGATAATCCGACCGGACTCGGCCGCCCAACACATTGGAGACAACATGTCCATTCTTGACCAACAAGCAGAATCAACTCACACCCAGCCTGAGCACGAGGCCCCGCCGAGCAGTCTGATCATCCGCCCCTGGTGGGACCCAGACCTTGCCGTAGCCGGATTCGATCCCCGCAGCGCTTACGTCGAGCGCTACTGGCTAGGCGTACTTGGCCCATCAGTTGTGTTCCTCCTTCGCCGACTCAGCCGCGGCCTTGAGGAGCACCCATCAGGGTTTCAAATTACGTTGGCAGACACGTCGCGCGCCATTGGCCTTGGCGGCGGACTGGGGCGGCAAGCCCCCATCAATAGAACCATCGATCGAGCATGCATGTTCAACACCATGCGCAGAGGTTCACCCACAGAACTTCAGGTTCGCTCGCATCTCCCGCAGCTGAATCAGCGGCAACTTGCTCGCTTGCCGCTCGCCGTGAGGAGCGCTCACGAACGCTGGCAGAACGAACAACAAGCAGCCGGAGTGCGTCACCTAGAACCGATCCGACTGCCAAGAGCGGCCGCTACTCGCGAACCATCGCCACCGCCGCGGGCAGCTTAAAAGCCTTAGGTCTCGTCAGCAGAGTCCCACGTCTCGAGCAACTCCAACAGCAAGCGAACACCGAACCCGGTGCCACCCCTGGGGTATTCGCCATCTGGCGCATCGAGGAATGAAGGTCCGGCCATATCTACGTGAACCCACGGAATGCCATCCTGCACGAACTCCTGCAAGAAAAGCCCAGCCACAAGAGCGCCGCCCAAGCGACCGTTTCCGATGTTTCTCAAGTCGGCTACCTGTGAGTCCAGACCCTTGCGATAATCCGCTGGGAGAGGCAGCTGCCAGACTCGCTCCCCGGAGCGAGCTGCTGCTTGCGTGACCATTTCGGAAAACCCCTCATCGTTGCCCATGAAGCCGGCGATGCTGTTTCCGAGCGCCACCATGCACGCACCGGTCAGGGTTGCAAGGTCGATAATCGCGTCAGGTTCCTCCTCCGAGGCAAGCACGAGTGCTTCAGCTAGAACCAAGCGGCCCTCAGCATCTGTGTTCAGAACTTCCACGGTGGTGCCATTGCGAGCGGTATAAACATCGCCCGGACGCTGCGCAATACCGCCCGTCATGTTGTCGGTCATGGGAGTAAACGAGACCACTCGAACCGCTACGTCAAGCTCGGGCAAAGCCGTCATGGTCGAGATCACGGCCGCAGCGCCGGCCATATCGCATTTCATGGTCATCATTGAGTCCGCAGGTTTCAGCGAGAGTCCGCCTGAATCGAAGGTGATTCCCTTACCGACAAGCGCAACCGTCGGGAATTCGCCGCCTTCTTCCTGCATCAGATCTGCCCGCGGCTCGTAGGTGAGCTTCAATAAACGAGGCGGCTCCTCAGAACCAAGATTCACTGCAATGAGGCCGCCGAGCCGCTCGGCAGCGATTTCTTTCTCGGTCAGAATCTCTGCAGTCAGTCCTGCTGCAGTTGCTCGCGCCGCGGCCCGATCAGCGAACACCGTGGGCGTCAGTGTTCCGCCCGGTTCGTTGACCAAATCTCTGGCAAACCAAACAGCGTTCGCCGTTACACGTCCTCTTTCGGCGGCGACCCGTGCAGCAGTAATCTGATCACCAACGGCAATCGTTGCCGAGTCGGTGCGGGTCCGCTCGGCAGCTTTCGTGTTGTGGGTGTCAAAGCTATAGGCCCCAAGAATCAAGCCTTCAGTCACAGCTCGCACGCCTTCGTCAAGGTCAAGACTCGGCAGGTCAGAGGGTGCAGGGAACTCAAAGGCCACCTTGCGATGTCTCATCACTGATCGGGCAAACACTGCCGCTGCGGTCCGCAACTGCACCGCACCGGCAGTCTCCGAGGGGCCGACTCCCAGAATCACGCGCGTTGAGTCGCCGTCATTCAGAACCAAGCTCTGACCCGCAGCGCCAGTAAAACCTGCTCGCGTCATTGCCGCCTTTCGAACTCCAGCGACTTTGCTAAGACGATCAGAACACGCTGTGACAGCCACTGCTGTTGCACTTCCTGGGATGGTCTTTGCAATTTTTACAGCTACAGGATCAGACACGTGTGGTCTCCAATGAGGACGGTTGGCATGTAGGACGGTTGCGATTTAGGGCTGCGGCAATTTAGGGCTGTGGCGATTTAGGGCTGCGGCGATTCAGGGCTGCGAGCCATTAGGGAGTCTCCTTCTTGCCAGCGGGCAAGGGTCCACAACAAGTCAGAGAGGCGATTTAGATACTCAAGTGCATGAGATCCCTCGCAGGCGGCAGCCAAACTCTGCCGCTCGGCTCTCCGCACAACCGTCCTCGCAACATCGAGAAAAGCTGCAACGCGATCCTCACCTGGAACTACAAACTCTGTTGGCATCTCGAAGCGACTCGCATAGGAGTCGATCAGGTCCTCGAGTCGCTTCACCATCTGTTCGGTGACGAGTGAGACTCCAGCTGTGAGCTTGTCGCGGTTTTCACCATCAGTGGCAAGGTCCGCCATCAGGACCCATAGGTCGCGTTCTATCGAAACGAGAAGCTGGTCCAACTCTCCACCGGAACGACAATGCGCCCGTGCTAGTCCAATAGATGACTGCGCTTCGTCGACATCTCCGTATGCAGTAGGCCCGGGTGCGTCTTTGCGAACACGGCCGCCATAGAGCAAGCCTGTAGTGCCGTCGTCACCTTTTCTTGTGTAGATCTTCATGCCTAGCAACCCTCCGTAAGAACTCCCACCTTACCGAAGCGATAGCCCTAGGCCGTCGCCCCATGAGGCACTGCGGCAATGGCAGAAGTAATCTGATCCACATCATGGCTTTTTCCTATCTTGAAGCAGTACAGAACCGGGTCCTTGTCTTTGATGGCGCAGCAGGCACCTGGTTGCAGTTGCACGATCTGCAACCGGATGACTACGGATCTGAAGAGC
>CANJEC010000261.1 GCA_947473395.1 Actinomycetota bacterium
GCACATTTCAGCGGATCGAGCAGTGTGGCGATCGGGTGACCATCACGGCGGGTGGCATCGTCCACGACATGCGCGCCGACGGGACTGAGCTAAACGGTGTGCACGACGTGGCTGAGTTCGACTACTCAACACCTGTGAACGTGGTGGCGAGCTTTGAAAACGGAGTACACGTTCTTCGCCCCATCGGAACACCACTTGAAGTGACGCGTGAACGCAGCGGCGAGCAACTCATCTGGAACTACCTCGGTACCAAGATCACCCTTGAACGGATCGGCGAAGCAGATGCTCCCCCGCCCACGATAAGCCCCGAATCAACTCCTACAACCCCGCCAACTTCGGCAGGTAGCGGCCCGAACTAGCAACTAACCTCAACAGATGCCTGCGATCCTGGTACGAGAGTTGGTCAAGACTTTCGGATCTACACGGGCTCTCGATGGACTGGATCTCACCGTACAAACCGGTGAGATCCACGGATTCCTCGGGCCCAACGGCTCGGGCAAGAGCACCACTCTTCGGATCCTTCTCGGCCTAGCCCGTGCCGATAGCGGCACAGCCGAATTGCTCGGCGCCGACCCGCGCAAACATGCCGTTGACCTGCACCGACGCCTGGCCTACGTGCCTGGCGACGTGGCGCTCTGGCCCAACCTCTCAGGTGGCGAGATCATTGACCTCTTAGGCCGCATGCGCGGCGGACTGAATCAGCAGCGGCGATCTTCCCTGCTCGAGCGCTTCCAACTTGATCCCACCAAAAAGGGGCGGTCGTACTCCAAAGGAAACCGGCAAAAAGTAGCACTCGTCGCTGCACTCTCCTCCGATGTTGAACTGCTCCTGCTCGACGAGCCGACCTCGGGTCTAGACCCGCTCATGGAGGCGAGTTTTCGGGACTGCCTCATGGAGGAGACTGCTCAGGGGCGCACCGTGCTGCTCTCTAGTCACATCTTGGCCGAGGTGGAAGCCGTCTGCGGACGAGTCACCATCATCCGGTCTGGGCGCACGGTGCAGACGGGTGCATTAGCCGAACTTCGCCAATTGTCACGCACGTTTCTGAGTCTGCAGCTTGCTGGACCTGCGCCAGAGGGCCTTGGAAAGATTCCTGGGGTACATGCCCTACAGATTGAGTCCCTACCGAGAGCGTTGGCGGGTGCAGACCATGGAGCGACTCAGCTGAACCTCCAAGTTGAGCAGTCGGCCCTTGACGAGGTCCTGCGGCAAGTCACGAAAGTGGGTGTCATCAGTCTGAACAGCCAACCCCCAACGCTTGAGGAACTCTTCCTTCGCTTCTACGCTGACCCTGCAATCGGCAGACTCACCGAGACTGCCACCCACGCACAAACCCACGCACAAACCAACGCCGAGCCATGACCCGATCCGGGAGCGGATTCTCGGGCACACTCGGCTTGCTTCGCTTGGCGCTACGCCGAGACAGAATTCTGTTGCCCACTTGGATTTCGGTCTTCGCTCTTACTGCCGCCGTTTCGGCCAAAGCAACGGCTGATCTGTATCCCAGCATTGCCTCGAGGAGCGCCGCCGCGGGCGCAATCAACAGTTCCGCAGCTCTCGTTGCCATCTACGGAAGGGTCTACGACCCAGCTTCCCTAGGTGCAGTCTCGATGATCAAAATGGGCGGAATTGGAGGTGTCTGCGTTGCACTCCTATCAATTATTCTGATCACTCGGCATACACGCGCCGAGGAGGAGTCCGGCCGGATGGAGTTGCTCGGCGCAACCGCGGTCGGCCGCCTTGCCCCACTGGGCTCAGCAATGGCTGTGATCCTTTTGGCCAATCTGGCGCTGGCTTTGGCGACTGCAGGCTTGTTGGTTGCCGTTGGCCTTTCGGCTGCAGGGTCTGTCGCATTCGGGTTGTCATGGGCCGGAGCTGGACTGGCCTTTGGTGCCATCGTTGCGGTCTGTGCTCAGGTGTCGGGCACCGCTCGAGCAGCCACTGCTCTGGCCTCGGCAGTCCTAGCTGCCTCGTATGCGCTTCGAGCGCTTGGGGATTCGATTTTTGGGTCCCCGCTCGGACCTGGCTGGCCAAGCTGGATCTCTCCAATCGGCTGGGCCCAACAGGTCCGTCCGTTCGCAGGCAATCAGTGGTCTGTGCTGGCACTGAGCGCTTGTTTTTCGGTGGCCGTCGCGACAGGAGCCTTGGTGCTCGCTGATCGCAGAGACCTGGGGGCCGGTCTGCTGCAAACCCGCGCTGGCCCAGCCATCGCCGCCGCAAGATTGCGATCTCCTCTGGCTCTGGCTTGGCGCCTGCAGCGTGGCACCTTTGCCGGATGGCTGCTTGCTTTCGTCCTGCTCGGCCTGATGATTGGTGGCATCGCCTCGAGTGTCGGGGACTTCCTCAACAACCCGAGCGCCCGTGATTTCATCACCAAGCTGGGTGGAGAAAAGGGGCTCGTCGACGCGTTCTTGGCTATCGAACTGAGCTTTGCTGGAATCCTCGCAAGCGCTTTCGGGGTTCAAGTGGTGATGCGACTAGCAGCCGAGGAAGGTGAGGGCCGAGCAGAAGCAGTGCTTGCTACTTCCGTGAGCCGAACTCGGTGGGCGATGGGTCACATCTGGATTGCCATGTGTGGCACTTCGGCGCTGCTCCTAGCCCTTGGCGGCGCTGCCGGTCTCACCCGTGCCTTGCAAGCTGGAGACGCGAACGAACTGGGCCGATTGGTACTCGCTTCGATGGCTCAACTCCCAGCGGCTTGGGTCTTGAGCGCCCTCACTGTCGCCGTCTTCGGCATTTTTCTGAGACTGGTGGTTCTGGGGTGGGTCGCCTTCGCTGCCTTCATTTTACTGGCCGAACTTGGCCCCCTCCTCAACCTGCCTCAGTGGGTCTTGGACCTCTCACCATTTGCGCATGTGCCCCGACTCCCCGGCGTAGCTGTCACACCCACTCCGTTTGCGTTCCTGACGGCCGCCGCTGTTTTACTGTTGGCTGTGGGTCTGCTCGGCCTGCAGCGACGTGACATTGCCTAGCCGGCACACCATCAGGGCCAAGCAAGCTCTAGCCTGAGCAAGTAGCCAACCTGCCCCTGTTGGAACGAAGGCAACTGAGAGACGTATCGATAAGCGAGGGACTGCAGATGACAGACCATGGCCTTCAAGGCGAGCAGCTAGAGGAGTCCAGGGCCCGCAGGGACGCACTCGCCGCGCAGTACCTGAAGGCTTCAAACGCACGCCCAACTACGAGCGCTCGCGGTATTCACCACGTA
>CANJEC010000262.1 GCA_947473395.1 Actinomycetota bacterium
TCAGGCACAGACTTGTTGGACTTTATGCGCCACGCCGTGTCTGACCTAGGACAAACCATTGTGATGGTGACCCATGATCCAAGCGCCGCTGCGCACTCAGACCGCGTCATCTTTCTTGCTGACGGCAAAATTCGCGATGAGATGATCGAACCCACTGCCGACCGGGTGCTCGATCTGATGAAACAACTCGGAGATTGAGCGCCCATGTTTAGGGTCGCACTCAAAGACATCCTTGCGCGCAAGCGCCGACTCGTTACCACCGGCTTAGCCATCATTTTGGGAATTGCGTTCTTGACCGGTACCCAAGTGCTGTCGGGTGTTCTCAAAGATTCGATTGAATCTCTGATCGGCACTTCCTATGAAGGCATTGACGCTGTAGTTCGCTCACCCGAGGAACAAGACTTGGGATTTGGACAACAGATCCGCTCACCTGTTCCTGAAGGCCTAGTCCAACAAGTTGACGAAGTCAGCGGAGTCCGCACAGCGCTCGGAGTAGTGGAAACAACCTCTGCACAGTTAGTCGGAACGAACGGCAAGATCGTTGGCTCCAACTTTGGTCCACCAACATTGGTCTACAACTGGCTCGACGACCCACAGCTACAAGTAGGCAAGCTCACCGAGGGACGCAAACCAACTGCGGCAACCGAAATGGTTCTGGACTTCACCTCTGCTGCTGATGCCGGATACAAAGTTGGCGATCAGGTCACTGTCTCTTCGCAGACGGGTAGCGAGAAGTTCAAACTGGTTGGGCTCATGGGTCTGGGCAAAGACGGCAATCTGGCTGGTGGGGCGAAGATGATGTTTTTCACTACGCCAACAGCGCAACGCCTTGCCCAGCTGCCCGCACAGTTCAATTACATCGCAGTTGCTGCCCAAGAAGGAACAAGCCAAGAGGTTTTGGCTACTGGCCTTGCCGCTGCGCTACCCGATACCCAAGTGGTGACCGGTGAGAAATTCACGCAGGAGAATCAGAAGTCGGTCTCGCAGTTTGTCGACATCCTCACCACCTTTGTTTCGGTGTTTGGCTACGTGGCGCTCTTTGTGGCCTGTTTTATTATTTACAACACCTTCTCGATTCTGGTCGCTCAGCGAACCAGAGAAACCGCCTTGTTGCGCGCAATCGGTGCGAAACGAAAACAAGTACTGCTATCGATTGTGCTCGAAGCAGTACTCGTCGGACTCGTTGCCTCGGTACTAGGGCTGCTCGGCGGAGTACTGCTGGCCTGGGTACTCAAGGCCTTTGTCGGTACCCTCTTCACTGTTCAATCCGGGCTTCCGACACTGACTGCTAGCGCCATTGCAACAGCATTTGTTGTGGGGATCGGAGTCACCGTTCTCTCGGGGCTTGTTCCAGCTTGGAGATCAACCAAGGTGCCGCCGATTGCAGCCTTGTCCGAGGTATCAGTCGACCGATCGGGCGTTTCACGCTCTCGAATCATCTGGGGAACGCTCTTCCTTGTGGGCGGAACTGCTCTGCTTGGCTTGGGTCTTGCAGACGCAGGACCAAACCCGCTCATCCTCTTCGGCCTAGGCGCAGTGCTGTTCTTGGTCTCTGTGGCCGTCATTCTGGGCCCGTTGATTGCGGCACCGTTTAGCCGTTTTCTTGTCTGGCCTTTCACCCGCGGAACAGCAATTACGCCTCGGCTCGCCGGTGAGAACGCCGCTCGCAATCCACGCCGCACAGCAGCTACTGCTGCAGCGCTCACCATTGGTGTCACGCTCGTTACCCTGATCGCCGTTATGGCAAGCTCCATCAAAGCCAGCGTTGAGTCAACGGTCAACTCCACCATCTCGGCCGACTTTGTGATCAACTCGAGCACCTTCTCGATCGGCACCGGTATCCCCACCACTGCGGTGGTAGAGGCCCGGGCAGTTCCAGGAGTAGCCCTAGCGAGCCCAGTGCGCTTTGCTCCCTTCCGGATCACTGATTCCTACTCTCAGCAGCAGGCAGCCGCCAAGCCCGCAAAGGAGCAGCAGAGCCTTCTCGGGGCGGGGGATGCCGCACCACCAGGCGAGGACGAGTTCATGCTCGGCGTGGAGCCGGAGAGCTACTTTGAAATCAACGATGTCGGTACTACTTCGGGATCACCGAAGGACTTGCTGCCCGGAACCTTTGCTGCAGAGCTCAAACAAGCAGAGAAGCACGGCTGGAAGCTCGGCGACAAGGTGCCGGTCTACTTTGCAAAGACGGGGGTTCAAGAACTTGAACTTGCCATGACCTTCGACCAGAACGCCGGCGGAGGCAGCTACTTGTTGCCCCTAGCCACCTTTGAGGCGAACGCCCTAGCCCTGTTCAACACCGACTTCATTGTCTACGTCAAGGCCGAACCTGGAGCCGACCTAGCTCAGGTTCGCAAACAACTCGACGCAATCGTTGCCGACTCTCCCGCAATCTCGGTGCAGGACCTCGGCGAGTACGCCGATGCCCAGACTGCCCCATTCGATACCTTCTTGGCAGTGGTCTACGGACTACTCGGCCTAGCAGTGATCATTGCGTTAATCGGCATCGCCAACACCCTGTCGCTGTCGGTGCTTGAGCGCACCCGGGAGTTGGGCTTGCTGCGCGCAGTCGGCATGTCTCGCAAGCAGCTGCGACACACCGTTATTGGCGAATCGATGATCATCGCGGTGTTCGGAACCGTGATCGGGCTCACCATCGGCATCATCTTCTCGTTTGCCTTGTCAGTAGTGATCTCGGCTGATTCACCGGGAATTTTCAAATACACACTTCCCGTTAACCAGCTCGTGATCATTACGCTCGTGGCTGCACTCGCCGGAGTTCTTGCCGCTCTGGCACCAGCTTGGAGAGCATCTCGCCTAGATGTGCTCAAAGCAGTGTCATCTGTGTAACCCACCGATATTTCAGGAGTTCCCAAACAATGTCTGTTGACCCCGCGCATCTACCCGCAAGCACACGCGAGTTTCTTGCAGAGCGACACCTCGCAACGCTGACTACCCTGCGAGCCGATGGGTCGCCACATGTGGTGCCCGTAGGTTTTTCTTATGACATTGATGCACGTCTGGTGCGAATCATTACCTTTCCGGGGTCAGTCAAAGTTCGTAATGCCGAGCGCGGCGGTCGGGCAGTTGTGAGCCAAGTTGACGGGGGGCGCTGGCTGTCACTTGAGGGTACGATCACCGCCACCCAAGACCCCGAACGGGTGGCCGCCGCAGTAGAGGGATACAGCTACCGATACCAAGAACCA
>CANJEC010000263.1 GCA_947473395.1 Actinomycetota bacterium
CAGCGTTATACGCAACCACCAGGATGCCAATTTTCTTCGTTGTCACAGAGCCTCCGGGGTCAAGCGTTGCAGTTTATAACCCGTCTACGATCCACCACATGAACAGTTCTGGATCGGCGGCAATGAGCGAGGCTTCCCCCTCGGTTTCTGCGGTGTCTCAGGCTACAAAGATTCGCTTTCCTGCACTCGATGGTTGCCGGGCGGTAGCGGCTCTCGGTGTGCTGATTACCCATGTAAGTCTGCTCAGCGGATTCAGTAATCGCTCGACCACGCTCGGCCCGTATCTGGCTCGGATGGACGTGGGAGTTTCGGTTTTCTTTGTCTTGTCGGGGTTCTTGTTGTATCGCCCGTTCGTGGCGGCAAGATTCGCTGCTGAGCCATCCGGCGATCTTGGCGCCTACGCCAGGCGACGGGTGCTACGAATCATTCCCGCCTATTGGGTTGCTTTGACGGTTGTGGGTTTTATTCTGAAAGCCCCAGGCTTTGTAGAGCCGCACAGCATTATCAGCCACTACCTACTCCTGCAGATCTACGACTCAACACAGCTAGTTGGCGGGCCGATTCAGCAAGCCTGGTCGCTTGCCACCGAGGTTGCGTTCTATGTGTTCGTGCCCTGCTGGGCTTGGGCCATGTCACGGCGAAAGCGATCTGCCTCGCGGCAATTGCGAGTCGAGGTGATCGCACTGGTTGCCATCTTTGTTGCCTCAGCAGCGGCAAACCTTGGCCTGATCAAAATCGGAGTTGCCGAATCCACCTTCGCCCAACTCGGCACCTGGCTTCCGTTTCGCATCGGCGACTTCGTTCCTGGAATGCTGCTTGCTGTTGGCAGCGCATGGGTTTCGCATAACAAGACTCGCTTACCCAGTTGGCTCCGACGCAGTCCAGCAGCCCTCGTGTTCTGGGTTTTCGCCCTTGGCGTATTTTGGTTCGTTTCAACACAGCTTGGTCTTCCCATGTTCCCGATCTTTACTCCTGCTCAGGCCTACCTAGTCCGGGTTCTGTACTTGGTGTTTGCAACGCTGCTAGTGATCCCCGCAGTTCTAGCTCGGTCAGACAAGGGCTTGGTGACTGCAACCGCAGCGAATCCCGTGGCTATCTGGTTAGGTCTTGTCTCCTACGGCATCTACATCTGGCACGAAGCTTGGCAGGACATCTACCTGCGCATCACAGATCAGCCCGGCCTCAACGCAAATTTCTTAGGGATGCTGTCGTTCACGCTGGCTCTGACCATGCTGTGCGCAACGTTGAGCTGGTACCTAGTTGAGAAACCCGCCATTCGTTGGGGCGCAAGGCGCCGTGGCAGCCCGATGCCGCCGAGCGTCGACCACCCTCCTGCCGAGTCCGCTCCGAGCCTGCCCTAACGGAGCTATATATCAGATGCCCAAGCCTGCAGAGCTACTGACTGACTCGCTCACAAACTGGCGTGGCAAGCGGCAAGATTGTTACCTCGACACTTGCGTTGTGCTGCGTAATCGCCACTGACGGAACAAGCGCAACCTGCTCTCGGAGCAATTCACGGCCTGAGCTTTGCTCGGTGATCAACACGGTTTGTGTCCTAGCTGTCATAACGAGTCTGAGCCCAACTTGTCGCTCCTGCGACAGGACAAACTCTTTACTAAGTGCAGATTGGGTAGTACCGGAAGGATCTGTGCTCTCAAGAAAAACAACTGCTCGATCTCTGCCGGCTGCCTGCAGCACCAGGCTCACCTTTCCACTAGGCGATGCAGTTGTGAGCAGCGTGACCGGCTTGGTTAGCGGGGCGACCTTCTTGAGGAGAACCCCGAGCCCACCAGCGGCCTCGCCTACCTCGAGCAAGTACCAGATGGACCCGCTACTCCGATACAACGCGTCGCAGTTGCCAAAGATCACCACTTGCCCTCGCGGCCCTGCAGCAGGCAGCGGAGCATCGCTAGGTAGGCGAAGCACAGCAACTCCGCCGCCGAGCGTCTGCTGAACGTCAAGCCACCTTGAACGCTGAGCCTCTCGAGCACTCGGTGCAATCTCCAACCCATACTGCAAGGCCAACGAGGCGTTCACCCAGACTGTCCAGACAGAACCCAGAATTAAGGCACAGACAACAACGCCCGGAATCAGGCGGCGCATGATCGATGGTCCTCGCGGCTCAGGTCTTGCTTGTAGCTGTTGCAGAAGTGCCGCAATGGCTTGTAACCCAATCACCCCTGCAAGAGCCAGAAAGGGAAACAGGTCAGTCAGATAGCGCTGCGAGATGTACCCGAAAGCCAAGAAGAGAGACCCGCCTGCAGCAGCCCCAAGTACAGGAATCCGCAAGCTCAGCAGCTGAACCTCTGCATGCACTCGCTTGGGAACAAGAAGTGCAATCACCCCAAAAATTGCCGCAAGAAACAACAACGGCTCGCTAGCAGGGAGACTCGATGACCAGTCTCGTTCCGCAAATTGAGCCTCTCCGATCAGCGATGGTTTTTGCTCCGGGAAGCCGATGAACGGGAACTCAGAACCGATGCTGAGGGCATCTGGCCGGAGAGTTTGCAACAAAACAGACGGTGCATATTTCAACCCAAACAACGAATTCCCGTTTGCTTCAAGCGCAGCAGAACGCGCAGGGTCAGTATCTACAAGCACCTGTTTGTCGAGCGGGACACCAAACCAGGAATCAAACCTGGCCTGATTGACTGCGGCATAGAGCACGATCGCCAACGTCACGCCGACCAGAATCAGCAGTAGCGAAAGAACCGGTCGAGTTGTTGAGCGCTGCGGGTCCCACCCGGAGATTCGTTGCACGAACGGAGGGCGAGTCTGAGCCGCATCATCAACCTGAGAATGCACTCGACGGCCAGTAACAACGGCAAAGAACAAGCACACTGCTGTCAGCCCCAGAGCTGCTAGCGGACCCAGTCCAATTGAGGATCTCGTGTTGATAGCTAGTCCAGCTAGGAATAACGAAGTCACGAGCGACCCCAGCCGAGCTGAGATCTTTACTTGACCAACTGGGGCTAGCCAGTGGATCAAGGTGGTGAATGATCCTAGGCACAGCGCTACTCCCCAGATCAGCGCCTCGTGATAGACCCAAGATGCGGAACTCAAGAAGAGTAGGGAACTACCGGCAATCCCAAACGAAACAACTGCCGTACAAGCCGTCTCTGCGCGGCCTAACTCAATCTCGCCCCGCATGAGCGAGCGGATCCTCCAAGCCGCAGCGATCAGAAACCCCAGC
>CANJEC010000264.1 GCA_947473395.1 Actinomycetota bacterium
CACATTTTTGTGACCCCTACCCGGTAGATCAAGGCACCCGAGTTCCAAGAGTTTCATCGTCTTTAGGGGTCTTGGTCTAGATCCAGCAGATCTAGGTACGGGGGATTTCCCGCAACTCGAAGGTCTCGATGATGTCACCGGACTTCAAGTCCTGGAAGTCTGACAAGCCAATGCCACACTCATAGCCAGAAGAAACTTCACGGACATCATCTTTGAAGCGGCGCAGCGAACTGACTTCGCCCTTCCAAAGGATGTTCCCCTCACGCAAGAAGCGCACCTTTGAGTTCCTGGTGATCACGCCCGACTGCACCAAGCAGCCAGCCACAGAACCGATCTTTGGCACCTTAAAGACCTCACGGACTTCGGCATCGCCAGTCACGATCTCTTCGTACTCCGGCTCGAGCATGCCAATCATTGCTGATTCGACATCTTCAAGAAGTTTGTAGATGACCTCGTAGGTTCGAATCTCTACGCCCTCGGCAGCAGCTAGGTCTCTGGCCTGACGGCTTGGTCGGACGTTGAACCCGATGAGTGTGGCCTCTGAGGTTGCAGCAAGAGCAATATCTGACTCGGAAATTCCACCGACCCCACGAAGAACAAATGCGACCTTTACCTCTGGCCGTTCAAGCTTGTGAAGACTCTCGGTCAGTGCTTCGAGTGAACCCTGCGCGTCCGCTTTGACGATGAGGTTGAGATTGCTCTGCTCGCCTGCTTGGATCTGAGCAAAAATGTCTTCGAGTCGAGCCCCTTGAAGGCTGACAGAGGAGTCCCTTCCCCGAGCAGCCTCACGGTGCCAACGCTCACGTGTTTCTGCCACAGAGCGAGCTTTGCGCTCATCAGGGGCAACAATAAAGTCATCTCCTGCAAAGGCGATGTCTGACAGACCGAGCACCTCTACTGGTGTTCCGGGTAGAGCCTCTTTCACTTGCTCGCCGCGGTCGTTGATCAGGGCGCGAATGCGTCCCCATGCCGGGCCAGCGACGAGCGGGTCGCCTACATGCAACGTTCCATGCTGCACCAGAACCGATGCAACGGGACCACGACCGATATCTAGATGCGCCTCAAGGACAACACCGCGCGCCCGGCCAACGGGACTTCCCCGAAGGTCCTCAACTTCTGCGACCAGCAAGAGCGTGTCAAGCAAGTCGTCAATTCCAGTTCCAACCAGTGCGGATACCTCTACTACTACGGTGTCTCCACCCCAAGATTCGGGAACAAGCTCGTGTGCGGCGAGCTGCTGCAGCACACGATTGGGATCTGCGCCCTCTCGGTCGATTTTGTTCATCGCCACAACAATTGGCACCTCAGCTGCACGAGCGTGAGCAATCGCCTCGATCGTTTGGGGCATCACACCGTCATCTGCGGCGACAACGAGTACAACAATGTCTGTCGCCTCTGCACCACGGGCTCGCATGGCGGTGAACGCCTCGTGGCCAGGGGTGTCAATAAACGTCAGGGAGTGCCCGTTCTTTTCGACTTGATACGCACCGATGTGCTGGGTGATTCCACCGGCTTCACCTGCAACAACATTCGCATCGCGAATCTTGTCTAGAAGTTTGGTCTTACCGTGATCAACGTGACCCATCACGGTGATGACTGGCGCTCGAGTTGGCCACGACTCGTAATTCTCTTCGTCGTCCTCGGGTACTTCGAGCACCTTTTGAAGCTCGACCTCTTGTTCTTGGCCAAGGTCAACCAGCGAAATCTCGGCTCCAACCTCTGCAGCAAAGAGTTCGATCATCTCATCAGGTAGCGACTGTGTTGCAGTCACCATCTCGCCCTGCTGCAACAAGAAACGCACGACATCGGCTGCTGTGCGATTCAACCGAGCACTCAAGTCCTGCGGAGTTGAGCCACGCTCAATCACGACTACACCCTCTGGCACCGGTGCGCTAGCAGGCGTGTAGGTAGGGATATCCATTGGCTGGAGTTCTTCACGGTTACGACGTCGTCTGCCTTTGCGACGCGGCGGACGCTGCTGCGGTCCGCCTGGACGACCACCACCGGGACGGCCACCACCTGGTGCGCCGCCGGGGCCGCCACCTGGAGTTGCTCCTGGTGCTGCAAATCCGCCACCAGCGGGCCTATTGAAACCGCCACCTGAGGGGGCACCACCTGGGGAGGATCCCCCACGGTTTGAGTCACCTGCAGTGCGACCAGGACCACCTGGGCCGCGACCTGACGGGGCTGGTCCTCTGCCACCAAGCCCCGGGGGAGGCGGAATCGGCTTGCCGGTCAGGGAACGAGGCGGGCCTGGAGGCGGCGGGATGACCTTGCCGCTGCTCGACACGGGAGCACCCGTGCTGGCTTCTGTTGAGGCCGTCTCTGGTGCCTTTTTCGCAGCGTCATCCGAATCTGGCGAAACTTGGTCCGCTGCTGGGCTAGCGGGCGCTGCAGCTGCTGCGGCAGGTTCTGTCGAAGCTGGTGCTGTGGCGTCAGGAGCGGCCGTTGTCGGAGCTGAAGCGGCTGCTGCGGGGTCGGCAGTTGTTGGAGTTGTACCTGCGGCTGCAGCAGGAGTCTGCTGTTGCTCTACTGGGGCCGACTCGGGTGGTTTTGGAGCCACGGGTGCAGGCGCAGGTGCAGGAACTGCTGCTGCCGGTCGTGCTGGAACAGGCTTTGAGGAGATCACCTTGCGAGGAGTCGCTGCAGGAGCCACCTCTGGCTGGACTGCATCGGGGGTTTGCCCTGACTCGCTTGCAGCGGCACCCTCATCGAGCGGCTCTGCGCCTGGCACCTTGGCAGTCGAAGGCCGAAGTACCGGTGCTTCTGATTCGACTGCAGCAGCCTGTGCAGGATCGGTTGAATCCTCCGCTGTGCTCGCAGCTGAGGCTGTGGGCTTGGCCACAGCCGACTTCTTGGCCGGTGCCTTCTTGGCCGGCGCTTTCTTGGCGGCAGCTTTCTTAGCTGGGGCCTTCTTTACTGCCTCGGGCTCTTCTGGCTGCTGCTCCCGAATCAGACCGTCACGCTTGGCCCTGCGCCGCACACCGTCCGCATAGGCGTCGTCTAGCGAAGAGGAGTGACTCTTGACGCCGTATCCGAGCGCGTCGCAGATGTCCATGCACTCTTTGTTGGTGAGACCGAGCTCTTTTGCTAGCTCGTGCACTCGTTGCTTTGCCAAGACGTTCCGTTCGTTCTGTGAAGTAATGCTCACCGGGTGATCCGGTGAAGTTCCCGGCAC
>CANJEC010000265.1 GCA_947473395.1 Actinomycetota bacterium
CTTTGGCGAGTCAATGCAGGGTGGCGGCAACATCGGCCGCTATGCAGCGAACCAACTCGGCATGATCAACCTGCCCGGTGTGGCCATGCAGCGTTGGTGCGCTTCGGGTATGGCAGCCACGCAGTGGATTGCAGCAAACATTGCCGCTGGCATGATCGACGCCGGAATCGGCGGCGGTGTGGAATCTATGTCCACCGCTCCTGGCACCTCGAAGCCCGGCCCAGATGGTCAGCCTACTTTTTGGCTCTCCCCAGCGAATCTCGAGACCGAGGATGCTCCGCCGTTTAACACTGCCAAGGGAGTTGGAGACAACGCCGCCCGCATGGCCGGGGTGACACGCGAAGAGGCAGATGCTTGGGCATACCGCTCGCATATGAATGCCATCCGCGCAATTGACGAGGGCCGCTTCGACAACGAGATCGTTCCCGTGCCCCTCGCCGACGGCTCCACCTTCAGTGTGGATGAGCACCCACGCCGCAACTCCACCCTCGAGAAGTTGGCAACGCTTGGCCTTCTGAACCCATTTGACGAGGGAGCAACTACCACTGCCGGAAACGCCTCGGGGTTGAACGATGCTGCAGCAGCGCTCGTGCTGGTCAGCCGAGAGTTTGCAGAGGCACATGGTCTGAAGCCATTGGCAATCATTCGCGGATGGGCATCCACCTCGCTCACTCCAGCCGAAACAGGTCTGAGCCCCACAACGGCAATCCCGAAGGCACTCGCCAAGGCTGGACTGAGCATCTCGGACATCTCATCGTTCGAAATCAACGAAGCTTTCGCATCGGTTCCTGTCGCAGCAGTCAAGATTCTGGGGCTGAACGAAGAGATTGTGAACGTGAACGGTTCAGGCTGCTCACTTGGTCATCCAATTGGCTGTACCGGTGCGCGCATGATCGTAACGATGATCAACGAGCTTGAGCGTTGCGACGGTCAGTTCGGCGCAGTGGCCATGTGCGCCGCTGGCGGAATGGGATCGGCAACGATCATCGAGCGGGTCTAGCCCACTAGAGCACGCGCTCCCAATACGTTCCCTCGAGCATCTGCTCGAGAGTCGCTCGATGCATGATGAGGTCATCAATATCTTCAGGCGTTTCGGCCTGACCAAATTTGATCGCCCTCCGCTGCACTTGGCTCATGATCACGCCATGACGAAGGGCCGCGTACATGGTGTAAAAGTCCATGTCACGAGGGGTGTACCCGGACTTTTCTTGGTACATCTGCTCAATCTGGGTGCGGTGCATGAACTCTGGCATACCCGGCAAACCCATCGAGTTTGCGATGTCTTCAAAGAAGCGGTGCAAGAAGATCATCCAAGCGAGGTCAACCTCTCGCGGAGCAATTCCTGCCATCTCCCAGTCGAGAACTGCAATTGGCTGGAAGTCCTCGTACATGGTGTTGCCGATTCGTGCGTCTCCCCAGCTGAGGCCGGCGGGCCCTTCCTGTTCTGGCCAGTTTGCCTCGAGCCAGTCGAAACACTTCTCGATCAGAGGTGAACGAACGCCATCCGTGGTCACCCAGCGGTAATACCCACGTAGTTCTTCTACATGGCGCTGCAACGGGGTGTCGCCCTGAGCCGAGGAAACTAGGAAATCAAAGTTGGTCTCGGCCTCTGGTATTGCGTGCAGGGCGACAAGAGCATCCACGGTCGTTTCTTGCAGTTTTAGCTGGTTCTCGGGGGAGGCATCAAAGAGCCAATTGTCGCCAAAGTCATAGGGCAAGACGTCAGGCGGCACAATGCCGTAAGCCCTGCTCATCACGAAAAACGGCGCACCAATATGGCTGGGTTCTTCTTCGAGCCAGAACACCTCGGGTACTGGCACCTGGGAGAGTTCTCGCACCTTCGCCATGACCCGGAACTGCGCATCAAAGTCGTACTTCTGAAACACCGGCACGGCTGCCTCGTCGGGGGCAATCCGAAACACCAACGGGCGATCGACTCGCTCGCCGTCTACAACCCAGGTTGCGTCAACGAGCACCGTCTCACTTGACATGCCATTCGACTCAGGAACATGCACCTGGTCAACTTCGGGATCACTCCCCGCTTCAAGGGTGGCTGCTAACCAATTCCGAATATCCACCTTGGTCTTGTCTGGGTCTCGGCGGGACAAATCTGGTCGAGCGGCCTGAGCCGAATCGACTGTTACCTCATGTTGTTCTTCCATCAAACTTCCTTCGCGTCGACTACCAGATCTGCCAAGATCATGTGGTGCAGTTTTGGGGTGTGTTGTTGTTTAGTGCAGGAATTGGTGCTGCGAGCTTCAGCTAGCAATCAGCCAACGGTTAGGCCAAGGTCGCTCGAGAGGATGCTTCCGTGCATGTTCTTGCCGTCGTTCGATGCAACAAAGGCAAACAGGGAGGCAATGTCATCTGGGTCGCCCATTCCCCTAAATCCCATATACGGAATCATCAGGTCCAGATCCACTCCCTCGGGAATGTGAAAGGCATTGGTCAACCCCGTCGTAATACCACCGGGGGCGATGGCGTTGACTCGCAACTTTGTCTTGGCATATTCCATGGCCAAGCCCTTGGTGAGTTGCACAATCGCACCCTTGGTCATGGCATAGGCCACGGTGTAAGCAGTTCCCATCAGCCCAGCATTTGACGCAATGTTGATGATGTTTCCATCCACCTTGAGAAGGTGGGGAATCGCGGCTTGGCACAAGAAGTAAGGGCCGTCGGTATTCACTGCCATCATCCTGCGGTAGTGCTCTTCAGACAGGTCAGGGAAATGCTCGGCTCGAGAGACTCCAGCGATGTTTCCTAGAACATCCAACTGCTCAAAATCTGCAACGCACTGCTCAACTGCAGCAAAGCATTCATCGTGATCGGCAATTGAGCCAGTGCGAGTGATGATCGTTCCCGAGGTCGCAGTGATCTCGTCTTGGAGCGTGGCCAGACCAGCAGCATCAACGTCAACTGCAAAGACCTTTGCCCCCTCGGCCGCAAGGCGCAGTGCTGTCGCCCGTCCGATGCCAGAGGCGGCTCCAGTAAGCAACGCCACCTTGTTGGTAAATCTTCCTGAAACTAGCTCGGCCATGTGTTGGATCTCCTGGGGTCGGTTGGGGGATGCGGGCACAGAGGGTGCTGGACGACTTCCTGCCCCCTTCGTCTAGTCTCCACGCTGAACGATGACCAATCTGACACATCGTCAGGTTCTTTGCCACGAGGGAGCAC
>CANJEC010000266.1 GCA_947473395.1 Actinomycetota bacterium
CCCTCGCATGATCGCGCTGCGTTGTGGGAAGCTGATCGGATGAGCAGCTTGCCACCACTTGAAGATCCCGTTGCCTACGTAGTCGTTGGTCCGAATGACCAGCGTGGGCCCTACACGCTAGAACTTCTCATTAGCGAGGTTGCAGCCGGGCGTCTTGCGGATACCACACCTGTGTGGTGGCCAGCGCTGGCTGATTGGACCACCCTGGGTGTCCATCCAGAAACTGCTGTCCTCATTGCAACTCGCAGAAACGTTGCCGCTCCAGCACCCGAATGGGCACAGCCCGCGCCGGCTCCTGCTCCCGCTCCGGCTCCCGCTGCCTATGCAGCGCCGGCACCTGCCGCTGAGACATTTGCTGCACCTGCACCTGCACCTGCACCTGCACCCGCACCTGCACCGGTAGAGGTTGTCGAGATTGTCGAAACAGTTGCCGTTGCGGAACTAGTGGCCGATGACGGCACTGTCGTGACCGAGATTGTAGATGTCACTGATTTTCTGGCCGAAGATGGATCTGTGGTTGCAGAGATCCTCGATGTGACCGAGATCGTAGAGGTGGATCCGCAAGCCCTGGCCGACTACGAGGCACTAGTCGCCCGCAGTTCTCGGCGTGCCAATTTGCATGAGCAGATGGAATCAGTCGACGAGTCGCTTGTTCTTGCAGTCATTACTGCTGCTGGCGAATTCGGGTTCGGTCTTGATGACCGAAGCGATCTCGAGCGAAGCCACGAGCTGCGTTTTGGTGAGGCGGGCGGAGACCTGCTTGAGATCGAACTGGGCCGTGTTGTTGCGCAGCGCCCCGAGGACGTTCGGTTTGCTCACGTGCCGCTGACGGTTTCGTACCGGTCAGGTTCGTATCAAGGCGAGGCCGACCCTGGAGACGGGTCTCATGGTGCAGTCACGATTTCTGCCGATGAGTGGACGGGTCAGTCGGCGAGTGCTACCTCTTTGTTCTTGGATCTGCATACCTATTTTACTGAGGACTTGTTGGTTGACTTCCCAGCGGTTCAGCGGGACCTTGGCGCAACCATTGCAGTGGTTCGAGGAAAGCTCAGCTAGCTCAGAGTCTCCTGCTCTGCTGAACAGGGTTTCTGCACCGCATCGGGTAGGCTATGCAACAGCAAATGGGCTTCGGCCCTTTGGAGGGGAGTACCTCTCAGCGTTGGCATCGTCAGCACGGTTAATCGTTCGGTGAACGAATAAAGACCCGGTGTCAACGGTCAGTCCGATTTGTTTGGACTGGCGAGGAAGACCTCCGCCGCAGACGGCGTATTCGCGTCGTCCTATCGACGGAGAGATTTTGTGCTTCAGCAACAGCAGAGTACCCAGACAGAGTGGTTTCGACTTTCCACAGAGCAGGTCACTGAGCAACTCCAAGTTGACCCGTTCTATGGCCTCAGTAGCGAAGCAGTAGCCAAGCAGCTCGATCTGTATGGGCCCAACGAGTTGGCTGATCCGCCACGGACTCCTGCGTGGAAACGCTTCTTGGCACAATTCCGCAACCTGATGGTCTACATCTTGATCGGAGCAGCCGTTGTCTCTGCTGCAGTCGGTGATTACAAGGATCCAATTGTTATTGGGATTGTCTTGCTCATCAACGCCCTCATGGGGTTTATTCAAGAGAACAAGGCTGACAATGCGTTAGCCGCGCTCAAGGGCATGCTGGCGAGCATTGTTCGGGTGCGCCGAAATGGCGAGGTACAAGAGATACCCGCAGCTGAGTTGGTTCCCGGAGATATCGTGTTACTTGAGGCGGGTGATCGGATTCCCGCTGACGGCAGGTTTGTCATGACGGCTGCCACCGCAGTAGATGAGTCGATGCTGACAGGCGAGTCGCTTGCAGTAGACAAGCAATCCGAGGCGGTTCTTCTAGGCCATGACGGCTCTTCTGAGGTGGCCGTAGCCGATCGGGTATGCATGGGCTACATGAACTCCACTCTGGTGCGTGGCCGAGCGGAGATGGTGGTTACCGAGATCGGTATGCAGACCCAGATCGGGCGCCTAGCCGGATTATTAAGTGCGGCTGAAGAGAAGCCCACACCATTGCAAGAACAGATCGATCAACTCGGCAAGCGGCTGGCAATGATCGCGATTCTGGCCGTGATTGTAGTTTTTGTGGTGGCACTGTTTCAGGCCGAGACCATTAATTCAGACACGCTGAGCGAGGCGTTGCTGAACTCGGTAGCGCTAGCGGTTGCGGCAATTCCCGAGGGCTTGCCCGCTGTGGTGACGGTCACTCTGGCCATTGGTGTGAGCCGCATGGCTAAACGTAATGCAATCGTGAAGAGGCTTGCCTCGGTTGAGACCCTGGGATCCACCAACGTGATCTGTTCCGATAAGACCGGAACATTGACACTCAATCAGATGACTGCAACTTGTGTCCTTGCTGCTGGTCACCGATATGAGGTGTCCGGTCTGGGTTACGAACCTGTAGGTGAGATTGTGGCTAACTCGCCGGGGGCTGGGTCTGATCCAACTAGTTCCGAAGGGTTAGCCCCTGCGCTTGTTGCCGGTCTGCTCTGCAACGATGCGCACCTGCGCGTTGAAGATGGGCGCACCGAACTCGTTGGAGATCCAACCGAAGGTGCACTGCTTGTCTTAGCTGCCAAGGGTGGTCTCGATACCGAAGGCCTGCGCCAAGACCTGACCCGCATCGAAGAAGTCCCCTTTGATTCGAGTACCAAGTTCATGGCAACGCTTCATCCTCACGGAGAGAATCGCAGCAAGTCGTTGCTCGTGGTGAAGGGTGCTCCGGATGTGGTGATCGCTCGATGCTCCACATCTTCGGTAACAGCAAACCAGGGACCCATCTCGGATCAGACTCGCGAAGAACTCCTCAAGCTGAATGACTCCCTTGGAGCCACAGGGTTGCGAGTGCTGGCGCTTGCAACCCTTGAATTGCCCGTGGCCCCCGGGGACTATGACGGGGATCTTGCTGCCGAGGTTGAAGAGTTGCATCTGGTTGGCCTTGTCGGAATTCTTGATCCGCCGCGGCCAGAGGCCATTGCGGCCATTGCAGAATGCGCCACGGCCGGCATCGATGTAAAAATGATCACCGGCGACCATGCCTCGACGGCAGGCGCGATTGCACAAGTGCTCGGAATCCAAGGTCGGGTAGTGACCGGGGCCGAACTAGATCGAATCTCTGACGAGGACCTTCCCGCACAGATCGA
>CANJEC010000267.1 GCA_947473395.1 Actinomycetota bacterium
CGAATCTTCCCGCAGACGATCCTGCATATGTGGCAACTACAGAGCGAGTGATCGACTCCGCCGAGTACCTCGCCGAACGCATGGGTGAGGTTCCCGTCATGCTGATTCCCTGCATTGACGTGCGCACTGACGGACTGAACGCCGCAATTCAGGCCAGCATCTGGGGTTCGCTCTTGCCGGCTGTGTGGTCATTCATGCTGGCAGCGCGTTCACGGGGCCTAGGAACATGTTGGACCACCCTGCATCTTGTCCATGAGGCCGAAGCCGCAGAGCTGTTGGGCATTCCAGACAACATCATGCAAGGTGCACTCATTCCGGTGGCCCACACCCTCGGTTTGGATTTCAAAGCGGCGCCAAGACGAGACATGGAGCGGATCATCCACCACGACAGTTGGTGACTGATCGCATCGATGAACGCCAACGATGACGACCTAGCTACACAACTGCGCGCTGCAACAGAACTGCTTGAATCGGTCGCACAGGACCGCTCGGTTCTGGCCAACCTCGACACCGATGAACGCTCACGGTTGTTGAACGCTGCTGGAGATGTTTTCTGCCCAGATGTTGAAGAACGGCGGCAGCAGATTCGAGCTAGGCGGCGAAGGCAACGCACCGAGAAGTCTCAGCGAGATCAAGCAGTTTTGGACTCAACCGGCATCCGAACGCTGCGAGCCCAAGAGGTCTTTACCTCACCCAATGTCTTTCCCCCAGTTGGGTTTGTGCAGACGGACCTGACCGAGGCCACCCAAGACCCGGCCCTCGAACCGTTCCGAGAGACGAGTGAACTTCAACACTGCTATGTCTGCAAAGAGAAGTACTCACAGATCCACTTTTTCTACGATCAGCTTTGCCCACCTTGTGCTCAGCTGAACTATGCCAAACGCACCGAGTCGGCTGACTTGAGCGGGCGCGTGGCATTGCTCACCGGCGGTCGGGTCAAGATCGGGTATCAAGCAGGGATCAAGTTGCTTCGAGCAGGAGCACACCTCGTGGTGACTACCCGCTTTCCGCAGGACTCAGCCCAGCGATACTCCCAAGAGCCCGATTTTTTACAGTGGCAGAACCGGCTAGAAATCTACGGACTCGACCTGCGTCACACTCCTAGCGTTGAGGCATTTTGTAGCCATATGGTGAGCACTCATTCGCGTTTGGATTACATCATCAACAACGCGTGTCAAACCGTTCGGCGACCTCCTGAGTTCTATGAACACATGATGGACCGCGAGCGGAACGCCCAGAACGAACTATCACAACCACATGCGAATTCGGCAGCGATTGCTAGCGGCCCGGCACTTGGCGCAGGCGCGTTGGTACATACGGCCACAGGCGCTGGTCGATCGGCCGAGATCTCTCAACTTCCCCTGCTACCCGAGGATCACCTCCGACAGGGCCACTTGTTTCCCGATGGCTTGCTCGATCAGGACCTTCAACAAGTCGACCTACGAGAGATCAACTCGTGGAGGCTGAATCTGGCGCAGGTGTCCACAGTAGAGATGCTTGAGACTCAACTTGTGAACGCAGTTGCACCTTTTGTGCTGAACGCTCGGCTCAAGCCGCTCATGTTGCAAACCTCCGACCACGACAAACACATCGTCAATGTCTCAGCAGTTGAGGGGCAGTTCTATCGGCGGTTCAAGACCACCAAGCACCCTCATACCAATATGGCTAAAGCCGCCCTGAACATGATGACTCGCACCTCTGCTGCGGAGTATCACGCCGAGGGGATTCACATGAACAGCGTTGATACCGGGTGGGTCAGCGACGAGGACCCAACCCATATTGCTGAACGCAAGACAGCGGAACACGGGTTTCACCCTCCGCTCGACATTGTGGATGGCGCAGCAAGAATTGTTGACCCAATCATCGCTGGTACCAACACTGGTACCCATGTGTGGGGGCAGTTCCTGAAGGATTATTACCCCACCGACTGGTGATTAGTTGGGACTGAACTAGTCGCAGCCCTCAATCCAGATCTCACCATCGGTTCGGAGTTCCTTCTTCCAGATCCAGCCTTCGGCTTTGACCCGGTCGATCAAAGCTGAGGCCGCTTGGAACGCGGCCCCGCGATGCACAGCCACAGCCACAATGACCACTGCAGGGTCGCCGACTGCAACCCGACCGACGCGATGCACGGCAAGAGCTGCTCCAAGGTCAAACTCAATGGCCACCTCGGTTGCAAAGCGGTGCAGTTGGGTGGCTGCTCGATCCTCCCAAGCCTCGTACTCCAGAGCTACAACCTGATGCCCGTGATTTGGTGACCGCACCGTCCCTTCAAAGACGACGATTCCGCCGCAATCATCTCGGCGCACAGAATCCACCAGCGCCGCAGCATCCAAAGGATTAGGTTCGATACCCGACACAATCCTGGGAGTGACTGGGTTCTCTCCACCGGCAGTCATGGCTCACCGCTGCGTGCTGTCTCACAGGCATGACCAAGTATGTGAACCACCGCTTCAAGGCTCTCGGTTGCTCCACGTACCGACCCCGGAAGATTGAGCAGAATTGTGCGACCCCGCCGGCCAGCAACCTGTCGCGACAGCGCTGCTAGCGGCGTGTGTTCTAGGCCCGCGGCTCGCATCAACTCACCAATACCTGGAGCTTCGACATCAAGTACCTGCCTTGTGGCCTCTGGGGTGACGTCTCTTCGTGCCAGGCCCGTCCCGCCATTGGTAAGGATGAGATCCACCTGATCCCCCTCGCACCATTCGGTCAGTATGCGCGAGATTTCGGGCCGGTCATCGGCCACCACTGCACGAAGCACAATCGTTGCCCCCATTTGGCTGGTGGCCACTGCTTCTACTGCTGGGCCCGTCAGGTCCTCGTACTCTCCGGCGAAGGCCCTGTCCGAAACAGTCAGGACTGCAACGCGAAGTTCGGGCCCTGCCTGTGTTGTTACATGATCGGACCCTCCCGAAACGGGTGGAAGGATTGCCAACTCAGCACCAGCGGAAGCTGTCGAGAACTCGAAGCGATGCACCAGCACGTCGTCAACGACGACCGAGCAGCTTGCGCACAACTCGGCAAACTCGGGGCCAAAGAGTTGTTCGGCCTGGGCAAGCACCTCTGCAACGGTGGTTCCAGAAATCTCTGCGCTGCGGGTGCCAGCAAGTTCGCGTGCCCGAGCAAACAGGAGCACCTGAGTCATAGCTCTGGCCTAACAGGTTTC
>CANJEC010000268.1 GCA_947473395.1 Actinomycetota bacterium
CACCGTGGTGGCCAAACTGTTCAACATCGCGGGACCGTGCACGGCCTACTTTGGAAAGAAGGATTTTCAGCAGTTAGCCATTGTGCAAGCCATGGTCCGAGATCTGTCCTTTGAGGTGGAACTCGTTGGCTGTGAAATTCGCCGGGAGTCGGATGGTCTCGCCATGTCGAGCCGAAACGTCTACTTGAGCGCCGAACAGCGAGCCGCTGCACCGGTGCTCGCTCAGGCCCTAGTCACTGGAGCGCGTGCCCTTCGTGGGGGCGAGTCATCCGTTGACCGACTGCGTGCAACGATGATGGATGTGATCAGTACTCAGACACTGGGGCAGGTGGAGTACCTCGAGGTTGTAGATCCAACCACGCTGCGGCCTCTTACTCAGGCAGATGCTCGGAGCAGGTTTTTTGGAGCGGTTCGATTTGGTTCAGTCAGGCTGATCGACAACCTTGATCTGAGCGAACTCGACCTTGATTCCAACGCAGCGATCAGCCAGTGACCCCTGCACCGCTCGACCTTTTGGTGCTTGGTTCGGGAGTAGCTGGGCTTTCGGCAGCAGTTCGGGCAGCGGGTACCCATGGCCTGCGAACGGGTGTGATTACCAAAGGTGGACTTGATCTAGCGACCACCCGATGGGCACAGGGGGGCGTGGCGGCTGCACTATCGGGCAACGTAGAGGAAATCGATCTGCATCTGGCCGACACGCTTGCCGCGGGAGCGGGACTGTGTGATTTCGATGCGGTGCGAGTACTGGTAGACGAGGGCCCCCGGCGAGTCGAAGAACTCATTGCTCTTGGAGCCGAGTTTGATCGTGATGAGCGCGGAAACCTGGAGCTTGCCCGAGAGGGCGGCCACTCAGTTGCCAGAGTGGTGCATGCCGGTGGTGCTGCTACTGGCGCAGAGATTGAGCGGGCACTCGTTGCAGCAGTTCGGCGCACAGCAGCAGTCCTGCATGAGCACACCTTTGCCCTTGACCTGATGATCGAGGATGGTTGCTGCGTTGGCGTACAGGCCATCGATCCCAATGGGCACGTGCAGCAAGTCCGGGCAAGGAATGTCTTGCTTGCAACCGGCGGAGCGGGGCAACTTTTTGCTATTACCACGAACCCTTCCGTGGCAACTGGCGATGGCGTTGCTATGGCGCTGCGAGCCGGAGTTGCTATTGCAGATCTGGAGTTCTTTCAATTTCATCCGACGGCTCTGTATCACCCTGGTATTCCGCGGCCTCTGTTGTCAGAGGCTCTACGAGGCCACGGGGCACTGCTGCGCGACTGCGCCGGAGAGCGCTTTGTAGATGAGATGCTGCCACGCGATGTTGTGTCCCGGGCCATCCTCGCCGAGATGCTTGAGCAGCACTCAGATCATGTTTGGCTTGACGCAACAGGCCTTGATCATTTTGCGGAACGGTTCCCGACGATCTATTCAGACTTGGTTGCCTCGGGCCTTGACCCTATGACTGACTGGCTACCAGTCGCCCCTGCAGCGCATCATCAGTGCGGCGGCATTGTCACAGACCTGTCAGGTGCCACATCCATGCCAGGGCTGTGGGCTGCAGGAGAGACCGCTTGTTCTGGTGTGCATGGTGCAAATCGATTGGCTTCAAACTCCCTTCTTGAGGGCATGGTCTTTGGGCCGCGAGCTATTGAATCAATTGCAAGTGGAGCTTTTGGACCGTCGGCTACGGGAGCTATGCGCTCAGTACTGGGTTTTGCCGAATCAGCCGATCCCACGCTCAGTATCCTTGGTGTCGCGCTGCCGCTGCCAGAGAGCGGCCCTGCAGACGTAACCGGCGCTCATGTGACCAGCAGTTCTGTAGCTAGCAGTTCCGTCACGCCTCAAAGCCTCAAGCGGGGCTTACAACAGGCCATGAGTACTGATGCCGGGGTGCAACGAAGCGCCGAGACCCTCGAGCGAGCAACGCTAGTTATTGCTCAGGTGATGGCTGAGCTTGCTCCGATGGATCAACAGGAGGTCGCCGTGGCAGAGGTACAAAACCTGGCGCAGATTGCGCAGACCTTGGTGGCTGCGGCTCTGGCTCGAACAGAGAGCCGCGGCACCCATGCGCGCCTTGACTACCCCAGTCTCGACCCAGCCCAGGCCCATCGGCTCGTCGTGGGCGGCTAGTCCTGATCGGGCTGCTTCAGCGGCAGGTTCGGCAAATCTGCAAAGCTTGTATGCCATGACCACTCCCGCAGCAGACTCCCAATGGTTGAACCCGCCACTGTTTGAGGTACAGCAGGCTGTTGCACGTGCTCTTGCCGAAGACTTAGCGCCATTGGGAGACCTCACTTCCTCGCTTCTGCCAGCAAAGTTGGGTGAGGCCCGGCTCGTTGCGCGAGTTCCTGGCCGCCTGGCCGGAACGATGTGTGTCACAGAGACTTTTGCTCAACTCGACGCAGAGGTACAGGTGGCCTGGGGGGTTGACGAAGGGGATCAGATTTCTGCCGGACAGCAGCTTGCGGTAGTCCGCGGCCCATTCAGTTCGATTCTCACCGGGGAGCGCACGGCACTCAATTTTTTAGGTCACCTTTCTGGTATCGCCACGCTCACAGCGGCCTTTGTCGACGCAGCCGCAGCAGGAGGGAGCGCCCAGGTTTGGGATACACGCAAGACCATTCCCGGCCTGCGGTCCCTGGCTAAAGCTGCCGTGCGCGCAGGGGGCGGTCGCAACCATCGCGGCAACCTGTCTGACTGGATGCTTATCAAGGACAACCATTTGGGAAGCGTTGGAATTGCGAGTGCGGTTGCCCTTGGAAAGGACCGTTGGCCGGCGCGAACCGTGCATGTGGAATGCGACAGCATGGAGCAATGCATCGAGGCCATCGAGGCCGGCGCCGACGCCATCCTGTTAGACAATATGAGCCCAGAAGAAGTCATGGCCTGCGTGGCCGCCGCAGAGATTCGCCAGGGTGGCCAGCAGCGCCGCACTCTGCTCGAAGTCTCTGGTGGAATCACCTTGGAGAACATTGCTAGCTATTCGGGCACTGGAGTCGACATGGTTTCGGTGGGAGCAATCACAAATTCGGCTCCGGTGATAGACCTCGGACTCGACCTGCTCTGAGTAGTTCAGGCAGGTATCGGCTTAGCCCAGCACAACTAGTTTTTTCATAAACGTGCAGATTCGGCTGCGGGAGACCATCATCTAGGGATCCTGAGTCGCAGG
>CANJEC010000269.1 GCA_947473395.1 Actinomycetota bacterium
GAACCGGCTGACCCGCACACCAACTAACTAAGCGAGGGCCTATCTGTCCCAGAGGCCAACGACCCAGTTCGTGATCTCGGCCCCGAAGAGCAGGCTCACCACAGTGGTGGTAAGCAGCAAAGCGCCCATGACGACCCAAGCTATCGGCGAGATCTTTCCATCCTCTGGAATCCCCGGGATTCTGCGACGGATGAGCCGAATGGTTCGCTCAGCCCAAGCGAATGGCAGTAGCGACAATCCAATAATGATCAGCAGCCAGCCGGGTCCCGGCAGGGGTAGGGCCGCAATACCAATACCAATGACAACAAACCCCCCGATCATTCTGGCTATACGAATCCCGACGTGCCGGCGCGCTTCCTCGACTGACTCCTCGTAACCTCCCGTCTGATACTCGGCTTCGATAGCAGCGTTGAGCAACTTGTGGCCCAGATCCTGAACCGGATGGGAAGGTGTTTCTTGCTCTGGACTGACTTCGGGGGTTGGGATTTGGCTCCCATCATCGGCATGCACAGAGAAAGTATGCCCAACCCAGAATGCCTTCGTGGCTCATCATGGGCTAAACCATGACCTCATGGCAGAAGAGTTCGCTACAGCAGAAGAGTTCAAAGGTAAAGGACCGGCACCAGTGACAGCCAACTCAAAGAAGGCTGCGTCCAAGTCGGAAGGCGCCTCCAAGCTAAAGGCTGCGCCCAAAGAATCTGGCTCGGCCAGTCAGACGCCTCAATCGAATCGCTCAGCAGTCTGTGCATCGGTCACACAAGAGATGATGAATGACCTGGTGCTCTTCGTGGTCGGCGCTGGAATCAAGCTCGAGCCGCTCGAGACGGCGATTGCCCTACCAGGAATGGGTGACATAGCTGTTCGGCTGGCACTCACGATTACTGGAGCAGAGTTTGACCTTCGCGCAGAGGACGCGGGCAGGGTAAGAGTCATTGTTTTTGCCGACGGTGATGTTTCAACTCGTGCAGAAGATTTCGACGGCGATGTTGCCGATGTCGAAGTTGGCGCCCAGACCCCTTCGCTAGCCGGGATGCCCGTTGCCCCTGCACCGATTCCTGTGCGAGTAGAAGCGCTTGTGCAGCCACGAATTGAACTGCAAGCCAACTCCACCGTAGCGATTGGACTCAACCTAGAGACGGCCGAGTTGATCTCGCTGCAGACGAACCCCGATGCGCCTGTTCCTGAAGGAGTCGATCCTGCTAGTTGGGCAGGTGCGCTTGGAATGTTCTCTATGTTGTTTGGCTCGTTGGGAGACGGACTTTTCGACACGTTGGGCCAACATGTGGGCGTGGTGGGTACAGAACTTGATGAGAGCGTTGGACGGATTCTTGGTCAGATTGGCGTTGCTCAGGGCGAGGCCCAGATCAGTGTGTCCTCTGGCTTGCTGTCGATTGGATTGCCCGCAACGGAGAGCGTTGTTGGACAGGCTTTGCCGGTTCCAATCGCAGGCAAGCGAGTCGGCCTTGGATTGGCTAGTTCGGCCGTTGATGCTCTGACGCAGATGATGATTCTGCGAGCCGCTGGAGACTTGCCCCTTCCGTTCGAGCTTGAGTTCGAACTAGGGGAGCAACAAGTGGGAGGCCGGATTCGGAATACTCGTTTGCTGCCGGATTCGTTCCCAGATTTGAGGTCTGCGTTTCGAACTGAGGTGAGAACCCGCTTGCTACGGGGTCGCCTTGAGTTGTCCGTGCAGGCCGCTTGGGTTGAACTGCCTTCGGCTGTCCCCTCGATCTTTAATCAGCTTTCACGAAAGCTTGGGGAACTGGTTTCACTCACGCCCATGCGAGTTCGTTTTCCGGCGCGAATCGAGTTGCCAGTCATTCCAGACAGCAGCGATACCATCCCCGTTCTGATCGACGATCTTCGAGTCACCACAGAGGGCCTAGGCCTTGTGGTGTCGCTGGCCTAGTAGCCCCATGCCCTCACCTCAGCTACGAGCCGACCTTGCTAGGGACGGCATCTTTAACACCCGTGACCTTGGTGGCCTACCCACTAAGAACGGGCAGAAAATCGCTCCGCGAAAGCTGTTGCGCGCCGACGCGCTGCAGCGCGTGCAGTCGTCGGGTCCAGCGTTACGAGAGTTCGGCATTGTGCGCGTGCTGGATCTGCGTGATGACTTGGAACGAGAGAAGTCCGGCGAGATACAAGTCGATGGAATCGATGTAGAGCATCACCCCGTGATTGACCCTGCCTTTGCTTGGCATAGCGAAGAAGAGTCTGAGTTCGCTGACCTGCTGTTCCTGCGGTACTGCGAGATTTTTACTTCATTCGGACCGAGGTTCTTGGGGGCAGTGAACTCCATTGCAGAGGTTCTAGATGAATCGAATGCTTCGCCCACTGGTGCTGTGGCTTACCACTGCGCAATTGGCAAGGACCGCACGGGGCTGCTGACTGCGCTTCTCCTGTCGATTCTTGGTGTTGACGACCAGGCGATAGCTAGCGACTATGCCAAATCGAGCGCAGCAACGGCTGTGCAAGTGCAATGGCTCTGGTCATTTAGCCTGCCCGGGGGCGAGACCACTGATCGCGACCTTGAGCTGGGGGTTTGGTCAGCGCGCCCCGAGACGATGCTGCGAACGCTTGGTTGGCTTGATGCCAAGTTTGGTGGCGCAGAGCAGTACATGATTGAGCAGGGTCTCGAAGTTGATGTCATCAGTACCCTTCGCGAATCCCTCCTGATGAGCCAAACCTGATCTACTAACTACCGACTGAGGAGATTGCATGTTGAAAACCGGCGATGCCGCACCAGATTTTTCGTTGCTGAATCAAAAGGGTGAGAAGGTGACCCTGTCGGACCTGCTCAAGAGTGGCCCCGTTGTGTTGTTCTTTTATCCAAAGGCAATGACAACTGGATGTACGAAAGAGTCATGTCATTTTCGTGACCTTGCCGGGGAATTTGCCGACTTGCACGCACAGCGCGTCGGCATCTCGGCCGATACCGTCGACAAGCAAGCGGCGTTTGATTCCAAGCACACCCTTGGGTACCCCCTCCTGTCTGATCCCGACCGCGCAGTAGCTGCTGGGTTTGGTGTGAAGCGGCCAGGGCCAATCATGAACAAGCGCGCAACCTTTGTGATCGGGACTGACAACCGAATTCTGGCGGCCATTGGATCTGAGTTGAATATGGATA
>CANJEC010000270.1 GCA_947473395.1 Actinomycetota bacterium
CCGACTAGTTGTGGCGTAACCGCTGGGGAAGTCCGCTGAGTCGAAGTTGTCTGCTCGCCGGCCACCTCGGGAGCCAATCTGCGGATCTCGTCCTCTAAGTCGCCGAGTGCAACCTGCAAATTCGAGGCCCGACGGAATCCGTTGATGGCTTGACGCACCTCGGGCTGTTCGAGCAGGTCTCCGCCTCCACGAACTCGATGTGGAATCCGGGCGCTCGTAAAGGCCTCAGACATGAGCGCAGCTTGGGCGTTGGTGCGTACCAGAACGCATTGGCTGTTCCAAGGAGTTCCGGGTGCGTGGTGGTCTCGGGCAGATCGAGCAGTGGCCTGTGCCTCGGATAGGGCATCTGCGTACTCGCGGACCACTGGTAGCGGTCCGTCGGGCCGATGTGAACGCAACTTGATGGGAACGCTAAAGCCGGCATCGAGCACGGCATTGGCAACTGTTAGTACCTGCGGAGTTGAGCGGTAGTTATCCTCGAGTGTGACTGTTGAGCTGGAGGGAAAGTACTGCTCGAAATCGGTCAGATAACGTGCATCTGCACCATTCCAAGCGTAGATAGCCTGATTCGGGTCGCCAACGGCGCACAGGTCCGACTCGGGGCCGAGCCAAGCAGTCAAGAGTTCGTGCTGTAACGGGTTGACGTCTTGGAACTCGTCAACGAATAGATGCCGGAACCGCCAGTGACGCGCCGATGCATAGACCGGGTCTGCTGCTAGGTCCCGAGCTGCGAGTCGGAGCAGGTCATCAAAGTCCACCAAACGCTTGCGTAGCTTCTCTGCCATGAAACGCTCGTAGATTCCAGCCACGGTGCCAAGCGCTAAGGGTGGGCGACGGCGGGCGACTGCAGCTGCTGACTCGTAGGTTTCTGGCGTGATTCTTCTTGCTGCTGCCCACTCGATTTCTGCCACCACGTCTAGGGGCATATTGCGGTCTTTGGCAGACATCAACCTGGCAACAAATCCCACTTTGCGCTCGAGTAACTCTGGAGGGCGAATGCCGCGCTCCTCCCAGCGTTGACGAAGCTGTGCATAGGCAATGGAGTGAAAGGTTCCGGCGTTGATGCCGCCACTCAGGCCCAAGCGCCCAAGTCGTTCGCGCAATTCCCCTGCTGCTTTGCGAGTGAACGTGACTGCTAGCACCCGGTTGGGGTCGAGGGTGCCCTGTTCTGAGCGATATGCAATGCGATGGGTCAGTACACGAGTCTTTCCCGATCCGGCACCTGCCAAGATGCGAAGGGGGGATGCCTCGGATACCACGGCTTGGTGCTGAGCATGATTGAGTCCGCGCAGCAATTTGGCCACAGCGGGGGAGTCAGTGGGGGAGCTAGTAGGGGAGCCAGGAGGGGCTGCTGCTGCGGAGTCTGCTCTTGATTGATTCGTCATTGCTCACCATGCACGGCACTGACGGTAGCAGCGCTGAGTGACACTCTGGCCGGGCTGTTCCCCCCGAAATCTGCCACGGGGCGATAGCCTGCATCTGTGCCATTTAGCCAAGACAACCTGCATCGAGAAGAAAAAATTGTGTTGGATCTTCATCCGCACTGGATCATGCTTGCGAAGGGGGTCGTGATTTTGGTTGCGGCCATCCTGTTTGGCGGATTCGTGAAGTTCGGATGGAAGCCCACAGGGACGATGGGTGACTTTGCCTCGGGTATGGCGGCGCTGTTTGTGATCGGGGCGCTCTTGTATTTTCTGCAGCGTTGGATTGCCTGGATCTCGACCAACTTTGTGGTGACTACAGATCGCTGTATCTACCGAGAAGGCATCATCGCCAAGAAGGGAATCGAGATTCCCCTCGATCGCATCAACACGGTGTTCTTCAATCAGGGCATCATCGACCGCATGGTGGGAGCGGGAACCCTGACCATTGAGTCTGCGGGTGAGCATGGCGAGCAGACGTTCGAGGATGTTCGCAACCCCATTGGGGTTCAGCAGGAGTTGTACCAGCAGATGGAGGACAACGAGAACCGCAAGTTCGACCGTGGGCGAAGCCCCGCAACTCCACTCTCCGTAGCGGATGAGATTGCCAAACTCGCAGCGCTCAGAGATGACGGCCACATCACCCATGCCGAGTTCGAGTCACAGAAGGCAGCTCTTCTGGGCCAGCAACCGCCGCCGGTTGTCTGAGTTCTAGCTTGTGGCCTAGCTCAGCCACTCAACCCGGGCACCTGCACTTGGGCTCACTCGCCAGCCTTCGAGTTCAACCTCAGGGTCTGCCAGCGCCACCACGCAGCCTCCAAAGCCAGCTCCGGTTAGGCGAGCACCAAAGACCCCGGGTGTTGTGCAGAGTTGCGTGACGAGCGAGTTCAGAGTTGATGTAGAGACCTCGTAGTCATCGCGCAAAGAGGCGTGACTCTGCAGCATCAGTCGGCCGCAGTGATCCAACTCTGAGCTTGCTAGCGCTGCTGCAAATTCCTTGACCCGCTCACATTCGGATTGCACATGCCGAGCCCGCCGCCGAAGGAGTGGGTCGGCCAAGGCGTTGATGCTGTTCATATCTGCCAGGGGGAGGGGCCCAAGTAGTGCAGCAGCAGCTTCGGCCTGAGCCCTGCGCTCCCCGTATGCCGACCCAACCAGCTTGCGCTCCTGCCCGCAATGAATAACCCAGAACTGCGCCTCGTCAGGAATTGCGACATTCGTGACCGAGTTGTCGCTGAAGTCAATGAGCATGGCGTTACCCAAAGTGGCCGAGGTGATGGCCAGCTGATCCATGATTCCACAGGGCACACCACTAGCAAGTTGTTCAGCGCGTTGGCAGCGAACTGCAATCTCGAACGGAGACCCCGAGTCTCCAAGGGCAAGCGCTGTTGCAACCTCAAGGGCAGCACTCGAAGAGAGTCCGCTACCAAGGGGAAGCGTTGAACGGACGCGTCCAACAAATCCCAAACGGCTACCAAGCTCTGCAGCCACGCCTGCTACGTATCGCCCCCAACTCGGTGCAGTCAAATGGGCGTTGCTCGCAGGAAGAGGAAGATCCAAACTGCCTTCGAGCTGCTCTGAGGTCAGCTCAATTCTTGAGCCGCCGCGAGATGCAGTGATCGTGGTTGCCAAGTTGATTGCCATAGGAAAGGCAAGGCCACCCATGTAGTCAGTGTGGTCGCCGATCAGGTTGACTCGCCC
>CANJEC010000271.1 GCA_947473395.1 Actinomycetota bacterium
GAGGGCTTTTGGATTGGAGATCATACGCACATCTACCAGGGCATAGTCCCTGCTCTCGTGCGCATGCCGTTGCTGGCTGTCACCGACAGATTCTTCGGTCGGCTAACTGGCTTATCGATGATTCTTGGGTTTGGCACTGCTCTTGGGTTTCTGATCGCTGCGGGTTGGAGGATCCGTTCGCTCATGCGAGGAGAGGTTCAGTTAGGCCGCGCAGAGACGGCTTGTACGGCAGTTGTTTTCTTTGGAATTGCCGGTAGTTCCCTACTCTTTTTGAGTTCTGCATCTTGGGTGTATCACGAGGCGCTGATCTGGGGGGTAGTGCTGTGCCTGGGGTCATTCACCACCTTGATCTACTGGCTAGCCCCAGTTGGTCAAGTAAAGATCTCCGCTCGGCTGGGTTCGCTCGTGACTTCGTTGTTCCTTGCCGGACTTGCTATCAACACCAGATCCTCAATTGGACTGGGTCCGCTAGCTGCTCTGGGGCTGACCGCCGTGTGCTTGTTCTTTGCCGTTGTTACTGGCAGCCGAGTGCAGCCTCAGGTTGATGATGCGGTTCAGACTCGTCCCCCGTTCGTGCAACGAATCTCGGGGTGGGACCCGCAACGCTCAACAACTCGTCCGGTCCTTTCGCTGATGCTGATTCTTGTTGGAGTGACGTTGGCGATTGTGCTGTACGCCGGAGTCAATCAGTCCAGGTTTGATTCCTGGTTTGGTGTCCCGCTCGACAAACAGGTGCTTGTAGATAGCGACCCTGCGCGCTCTGCTGCGCTTGAGGCAAACGGGAATTCGTTGTTCGGGCTGAAATATGCACCGTCTGTTTTGTTGCAAACTCTCCGGCCAGATGCCCTCAGCATCGGTTCTGAGTTCCCATTCATCGGCTTCCCGAAACAAAAGCCATCCCTGATCGGCGCGGCTAAATTTGCAGAACGAGACTGGTCATCGAGTCTCCCCGCTAGCGAGCCCTTGTTATTTCTAGCGGCGATTTTTGGGGTGATTGCACTCCTTGTTCCCAAGCGGTTCCACGCAGATGCTCAGCTGTTGAGCTTGCGGATTCCTGTACTCGGGGCTGCTGCAGGCGGATCTCTCTTCTTGGCGTTCGGGTACATCTCTCAGCGCTATCTGACTGACCTATTTCCGTTTCTGGCTCTTGCCGCCGTGATTGGATTACAAGCCATTGCAGCACTCCTGCAACAGGAACAGGCAAGACCTGAGCGGCAGGGATCATCAATCATGCGGCGCTTGATTCCTGGCGTTGTCGTCTGTGCCCTAATTCTGGGTTCTGTTTGGACCGTTTGGGTGAACGCCTCGTTGGCCTTGCAATATGGCTTAGAGATTGCACCGAGTGCTCGAGAGGCTCAGCGTTCAAGGTGGCTTGACCTTCAGCAGAAGCTCGGTGGGGGAGTTGCTGTGCTTCGCCTACCTAGCGATGCTCCGCTGCCTGCTGCAGGGCCGCGAGGGCAAGTGGTGATCTTTGGCAACTGCGACGCGTTGTATCGGAGTAGCGGGTCCATCTGGTACTTGCTCGAGGCAGGCGAGGCCGCTGGTGGGCTCGGGGTTCTCCTCAAGAAGGTCGCCCCGCTCACCAAGCCGGTCACGCTGCTCACAACTGCATCGCCTAGTGGAAAGGTGAGCCTGGTGCTGCAGGCAGCCGGCAAAGATCGAGCAGTTGTTTTTGTTGAGAGCACAGATCCTTCTGGTACGACCCAATCTGCTCTGAGTAAAGAGTTTGTCCTGTCACAGGAGCGACAAGTTGGGCTCAGACTCGTTATGACAGCTAGGACGCAAACCGTATTGATCACAGAGCAAAGCTCGGGCCGTGAATTGCTCCGAGAGCAGGTTGGGCTCGTTCCTTCAGCGGCGGTTGCGCAGCAAAACGCAAGTGTGGATGTAACAATCTCGCCGCTCCCTACTCCCGTCTGTGAGCGAGTCAGTCAGTAGCTCTGGCAAGTGGACTAGCTGTCACATGTAGCTCCGCTGTCACATGTAGCTCCGTTAGGGCAGGCTCGGAGCGGATTCTGCAGGAGGGTGATCAACAGTCGGTGGCATGGGGCTGCCGCGACGCCTTGCGCCCCAACGAATGGCGGGTTTCTCAACTAGGTACCAGCTCAATGTTGCGCACAGCATGGTCAGGGCCAGCGTGAACGACAGCATCCCTAAGAAATTGGCGTTGAGGCCGGGCTGATCTGTGATTCGCAGGTAGATGTCCTGCCAGGCTTCGTGCCAGATGTAGATGCCGTACGAGACAAGACCTAACCAGATAGCCACGGGATTAGCTGCGGTGGCAGTGACCAAGCCCTTGTCCGAGCGAGCTAGAACTGCGGGGATCACTAACAGCGTTGCAAACACCAAGTACAGAACCCGGACTAGGTAGGCCTGAGCAGGAGTAAAGATCGGGAACATTGGAAGACCAAGCTGTGTTGAAACGAACCAAAATACGCCAAGGGCGAGAACCCAAAACCCGAGGGCCGCTGGACTGCGTCGGAGCCAACTGGGTAAGCGAGTCTTGTTATGCGAAACCCATGCGCTGCCAACAGCTAGCAGCATCCCAGGAACGAAGTCACCGATGCGAAACGGAAGCCAGGTGCCGAGTTGGGCGAAGGTGGATTCGGCAACTCCGATCTTTATGAGGCCAAGGTTTGCAGCAGCTGAAGCAACGAAGATCGCAACCAGTGCGATGACTTCGACCCGTACTTGCCGCGAGGCAGATCGCTTCCGCCGTGACATAGCCCAGGCCCAGCAGGGGACGAATACATAAAACGCAACCTCGGTGGCAAGTGACCAAGCTTGCTGAACTGGGCCGCCAACAAGTTGAGTTGAGTCGTAGATCTGCAGGAGCAGGTAGTGGCTGATAATGCTGTGCGGCTCTACAAAGCCTGGGGCTTTCAGAACAAAACCCACAACCGTCAAAGCAACCCAATAGGCGGGAATGATCCGCAGCACCCGTCGCCTGGCGTAGGCGCCAAGATCGCCGGATGGCTCAGCAGCGAATCTTGCCGCCACGAAGGGGCGATACAACAAGAACCCCGACAAGACAAAGAAAACCGAAACTCCCACGTCCATCCGAGCCAGATACGGGCCGAGCGTGGTCGAGCGATTACTGAATCCACTGAGCAGACTTA
>CANJEC010000272.1 GCA_947473395.1 Actinomycetota bacterium
CATCTGGGTGGGCTTTTTCGATCTCGTCGAAGAGCACCACCGAGAATGGCTTGCGCCGAACGGCTTCGGTGAGTTGCCCACCCTCTTCGTAGCCCACATAGCCGGGGGGCGAACCCACCAAACGACTGACCGTGTGCTTCTCCATGTACTCAGACATGTCCAAGCTGATCATTGCAGTTTCGTCGCCGAACAAGAACTCGGCGAGTGTCTTTGCAAGCTCTGTCTTGCCTACGCCGGATGGGCCCAAGAAGATGAACGAACCAGAAGGACGCTTGGGGTCTTTGAGCCCGGCGCGTGTGCGGCGAATTGCCTGAGACACAGCCTTGATGGCCTGCTCTTGGCCGATAACTCGACGGTGCAGTTCATCCTCCATGCGCAACAGCTTGGCGGTCTCTTCCTCGGTGAGCTTATAAACGGGAATTCCCGTCCACAGAGACAGCACCTCGGCGATTGCCTCTTCGTCTACCTCATCGAACAAGTCGACTCCGGCAGCCTTCATCTCTACATCTTTGGCTTCTTTGTTGGCCAGGAGGTCTTTCTCTCGGTCGCGCAGAAGTCCGGCCGCTTCAAAGTCTTGAGACTCAACGGCCTCTTTCTTTTGACGGACAACATCGGAGAGTTCATTCTCGATCTCTCGGTAGTCGGGCGGGGTTTTCATGCGGCGAATGCGAAGCCGCGATCCGGCCTCGTCAATCAGGTCGATTGCCTTATCGGGCAAGAAGCGATCCGAGATGTAACGATCGGCCATGTTGGCGGCGGCCACGAGAGCCTGATCGGTGATGGTGACCCGGTGATGCTGCTCGTAGCGCTCACGCAGGCCCTTGAGGATTTCGATTGTGTGAGCAACGGAGGGCTCATCAACAACAACCTTTTGGAAACGACGCTCAAGTGCAGCGTCCTTCTCTAGGTGCTTGCGATACTCATCCAATGTGGTCGCACCGATTGTCTGCAGTTCACCTCGAGCAAGCATGGGCTTGAGGATGGAGGCTGCATCGATTGCGCCCTCTGCGGCACCGGCACCAACGAGGGTGTGGATCTCATCGATGAACAAGATGATGTCTCCGCGAGTTTTGATTTCTTTGAGCACCTTCTTGAGGCGCTCCTCGAAATCTCCTCGATAACGAGAGCCAGCAACAAGTGCACCAAGATCGAGCGTGTACAACTGCTTTCCCTGCAGGGTCTCTGGCACGTTGTCCGATGCGATGGCCTGAGCGAGTCCCTCGACGATGGCAGTCTTGCCAACGCCGGGCTCACCCACGAGTACGGGGTTGTTCTTGGTGCGGCGAGACAGCACCTGCATCATGCGTTCGGTTTCTCTATCTCGTCCGATCACGGGATCGAGCTTGTTCTCACGAGCCAGTTGGGTGAAGTTTCGACCAAACTGATCGAGCACCAACGACCCGGAAGGGGTTTCGCCAGAGGAACCAGTGCTGGCACCGGCCTTTTCTGCTCCGCCGGGCTGGGCTGTAGACCCTGGATAACCCGAGAGCAGCTGAATGACTTGCTGACGGACTCGGGACAGGTCTGCTCCAAGCTTGACGAGCACCTGAGCAGCCACGCCTTCACCCTCGCGGATGAGACCAAGCAGGATGTGCTCGGTTCCGATGTAGTTATGGCCGAGCTGAAGCGCCTCTCGCAGAGAGAGCTCGAGAACCTTTTTTGCGCGAGGCGTAAAGGGGATGTGACCCGAGGGGGAAGACCCACCTTGGCCAATGATCTCTTCTACCTGTTGCCGCACTGCCTCAAGTGAGATGCCCAGTGACTCCAGAGCCTTTGCAGCAACTCCCTCGCCCTCGTGAATGAGGCCAAGAAGGATGTGCTCGGTTCCGATGTAGTTGTGGTTGAGGAGTCGGGCCTCCTCTTGAGCCAGCACGACCACCCGTCGGGCTCGGTCAGTGAAGCGTTCAAACACGGTGCTGCCTCCAAGAAAGATTGATGTGGATAAGTGTAACGCCGTAGAGGGGCAACAAGTTCCCGAGTTTCTAGCGAAGCGGCTGTGGTAGCCAAGTTCCTTCACAGCTTCCCAAAAATTGAACCTCGTTCGCCCCTAGAAGAGAACGGAAAACCACGCAAACGCCGGTGGGAAACAACCCAGAAGTTTTGGGCTCACCAAAGAACTCAGTAACGCGACATGGGCCAGACTCTGTCGGGGAACTAGGTTCTGATTCGTGACTGGCTCAAATCCACTTCAGGTCATGCCCTCTATGGCTGAAGATCTCGAACGCCTCGAGACCGAATTGATTGCTTCTGTTTGCTCAGAAAACCCATTTCTGACAGAGATCGCCACGCACCTGATCGCAGCAGGGGGTAAGCGGGTACGACCTGGGTTTACTATTGCTGCAGCCGCAACGGCGCTGAGTGTTGATGCTCCCGCATCGGATCAGGCAATCACCGGCGGCATGGCAATCGAGCTAGTACATCTGGGGTCGCTCTACCACGACGATGTGATGGATGAGGCCGAGGTTCGCCGAACAGTAGATAGCGTGAACGCTCGCTGGGGCAACCATAAAGCGATTCTGGCTGGTGACTATTTGCTGGCAAAAGCCTCTGAGCTTGCGGCCTCCCTTGGAGTCGAGGTCGCGGCCTTGCTGGCTAACACCATTGGCCAACTCTGCGAGGGCCAACTGCTTGAGCTGGAGCACTCATTTTCACTGGACCGAACCGAGGACCTTTACCTGCGATCAATCAATGGCAAGACTGCATCACTCCTTGCAGCGAGTTGCAGGATTGGTGGAATCGTCGCCGAGTTACCTCGCATGCAGATCGATGCGCTGACCACGTTTGGTTTCAGCTACGGCATGGCATTTCAGATAGTGGACGACGTGCTCGATCTGGTCTCGAATGACGCAGATATGGGCAAGCCCACGGGTCATGACTTGGAAGAGGGCGTCTATACCCTCCCTGTGTTGCTCACCCTGGCAGGACCAGCAGGCGGCGAGCTTCGTAGCATGCTCGGGGGGCCAATTGATCCGGCGACTCGAGACGCTGCTGCCAGCCTGATCCGCGAGGGCCAAGGCGTATCTCTAGCAATCGATCGTGCACGTAGCTACGCAGACTCTGGGCGAGCAGCGCTAGATGCGCTACCGGCCAGCCCGGGA
>CANJEC010000273.1 GCA_947473395.1 Actinomycetota bacterium
CCGGCGAGCAACGCCCATTTGGCTGCACCGAGTTGGGGGCGATACGTCGCAGGCGTGGCTGCAGAGCTCGGTAGCCGTGTGGGATTTGTTGGACGCGTCAGTTCAACGCTTCCCCTAGGTAGCGGACTCTCTTCGAGTGCTGCTCTCGAGGTTGCAACAGCGCTTGCCCTTGGAGACTTCGGGTCTCCGTTCGAGATTGCAGTTCGCTGCCAACGCGCTGAACAACTTGCTAGTGGTGTGCCCTGTGGAATCATGGATCAGCTGGCCATCACCTCGGCCACCTTGGGTAACGCCATGCTCATTGACTTCAGCGACAACTCGGTCACGAATGTCGCACTTCCTGACGAGGCGCAGTTCTGGGTTATTCATTGCGGGCAGGAGCGCAAGCTGGTTGGGTCGGCATACGGGGAGCGCAGGGCTCAGGCCGAAGCTGCTGCTGCACTACTTGGGCCCCTCCCGCTGGCAGATATGAACAGCATCAACGCCTTGGCCGACCCAGTCCTTCGGCGGCGGGCTCGGCATGTGCAATCCGAATGTGAGCGGGTCGAGGAATTTGCAGCAGCGCTAGCAAACTCGGAGTTGGATCAGTGCGGCCGACTGATGCTGCAGAGTCATGCCTCTTTGCGCGATGACTTTGAGGTCTCTACATCAACTCTGAACTCGCTCGTCACGCAAGTCTGCACAACACCCGGAGTCTTTGGTGCTCGCTTAACTGGAGCGGGCTTTGGAGGCTGCGTGGTGGCGCTGGCAAACCCCGAGGTTGAACTCGAAGGTTGGCGAGTGAGCCCAAGCGCAGGTGCCAGGGTTGAGTGGCTGAGCTAGGCCACAAACTAGAACTCAGACAACGGGCGGCGGTTGCTGGCCCAGAAGGGCTGCCTTCTGTGACTCGAACTCGGCATGGGTGATGTGGCCGTCATCTCTGAGCGATGCGAGTTTGGCAATCTCATCCGCTACTGACAGCTGCGTTGCTGGGCTTCGCCCACGGTCGAACTTGCGATTCTCGTTGTCCTCAATCTGCTGGTACAACTCCTGCTGAACAGCAATGGGGTTGCGAACATCCTCGAACACCTGCTCGCCATGCTCACCCGCAGACTCAATGGTCAGGGTTCCCGCTCCCACCATGCGGTCGATGATCCCCTGACTGAAGAACACCGTGTTGATGCGATCAAGGGGAATCTCGACTCCCTTCTTGGCGATGATGCCTTCTCGGTAAATACAGCGATCTGTAGTCACCACAAAGTTGGTCGAGATCCAGGCAATCCAACGCTGCAGAAAATACAAGAGCGCCCCGATCACAAACAGCGCCGCCATGCCAGAGGCAAAGTCGTTGAGTGTTCCCGTGAGGATCAATCCGAACTTCACGAATCCGCCGAACAGGATGGCCGCAACCAAAATCACGACCCCCTTCGCAAGCATGATCCAGTGCGGATGAAGATCCAACACAATTTTTTCTTCTCGATGCAGGTTGTCTTGGCTAAATGGCACATTGGCAGGTTATCTCCCCGTGGCATATCTCGGGGGGAACAGCCCGGCCAGAGTGTCACTCGGCGCTGCTACCGTCAGTGCCGTGCATGGTGAGCAATGACGAATCAACCAAGAGCAGACTCCGCAGCAGCAGCCACTTCTGGCTCCCCTACTACCTCCCACACTGACTCCCCTGCTGTGGCCAAATTGCTGCGCGGACTCAATCATGCTCAGCACCAAGCCGTGGTATCAGAGGCGTCCCCCCTTCGCATCTTGGCTGGTGCCGGATCGGGCAAGACTCGTGTACTGACCCATCGCATTGCATATCGCTCGGAACAGGGCACCCTCGACCCCAACCGGGTGCTAGCAGTCACGTTCACTCGCAAGGCAGCAGGGGAATTGCGCGAACGACTTGGGCGCTTGGGCCTGAGTGGGGGCATCAACGCCGGAACCTTTCACTCCATTGCCTATGCGCAGCTTCGCCAACGCTGGGAGGAGCGCGGCATTCGTCCTCCAGAGCTACTCGAGCGCAAAGTGGGATTTGTTGCCAGGTTGATGTCTGCCAAAGACCGCAATATGCCACTAGATGTGGTGGCAGAAATCGAGTGGGCAGCAGCAAGAAGAATCACACCAGAAACCTACGAGTCAGCAGCTGCAGTCGCCCGCCGTCGCCCACCCTTAGCGCTTGGCACCGTTGCTGGAATCTACGAGCGCTTCATGGCAGAAAAGCTACGCAAGCGTTTGGTGGACTTTGATGACCTGCTCCGACTCGCAGCTCGGGACCTTGCAGCAGACCCGGTCTATGCATCGGCGCGTCACTGGCGGTTCCGTCATCTGTTCGTAGACGAGTTCCAAGACGTCAATCCGTTACAGCACGAACTCTTGACTGCTTGGCTCGGCCCCGAGTCGGACCTGTGCGCTGTTGGTGACCCGAATCAGGCTATCTACGCTTGGAATGGTGCAGATGCACGTTATCTGACCGATTTCGAGCAGTACTTTCCCTCCAGTTCAACAGTCACACTCGAGGACAACTACCGCTCAACTCCGCAGGTACTCACAGTTGCCAATGCCGTGCTCGATGCCGGCTTTAGCGTTCCCATCAAGTTGCGTTCACATCGGCCCGACGGACCGCTACCAGTGGTCCGCGAATTCGCAGATGCCCTATCCGAGGCACAGGCCACTGCTCGATCTGCCCGAGATCACCACGCACCCGGAACACCTTGGAACAGCCAATGCGTTCTGGTACGAACCAACGCCCAAGCTGCGCTCATGTCTGAGGCATTTACCAGCGCCCGGATTCCACATCGAGTTCGTGGAGGCGGAGACCTGCTCGAACAGCCCGAGGTGCGTCAAGCCATAAACGGATTCCGTCGCGCCTCGACGTTGCAGGTTGCACTCGGCGACTTAGAGGACGAGATCCGCAGATTGGCTCCCGAGGTGGCCGGCGAGCAGACAACTTCGGCTCAGCGGACTTCCCCAGCGGTTACGCCACAACTAGTCGGTGATCTGGCCGAGGAACGCGCTGCCAACATGTCTGAGTTGGTGCGACTTGGGCGCGAGTATTCGGTACTCGATCCAACCGGTGGAATTCCAGGATTTCTGGGCTGGCTCACTTCGGCGCTGCGGGGCGAG
>CANJEC010000274.1 GCA_947473395.1 Actinomycetota bacterium
GCAAGGGCTTGCACGGGGTGGGCCTCATCAGAGAGCAGGTTGATGACTGGCACTGTGGCAGTGGCCGCAAGGCGCTGAAGCTTGTGGTGTTCAAACACCCGCGCACCGATAATCGATCCGTACCCCGAGAACAACCGTCCAAGATCCTCGGCCGACTCGCGTGTGTCGATGCCGATCTCTTCGCTGCGCAAGGTAACGGGGTGGCCGCCGAGTTGCACCACAGCCATTTCCATAGAAGTGCGAGTGCGTGAAGAGGGCTTCTCGAACAGCAGCATTGCGCCTTTACCCGCAAGCACAGGCGACAGGTCTGCCTGCTCCGAGCGATCCAGAATCTGCAGCAGTTCGGCCGCAGTCAGATCATCGATTTCTAACAGGCTCCTCATGATGATGTCCTTCGGTTTTGCTCTGCCTGCAGCTCAGCAAAAACTGCGCTGAGAGCACTGACTGCCTGGTGAATCTCATCTTCAGAGATCAACAAACTCGGTGCCAAGCGAATCGCGGTTGGGGTAACAGCGTTGACCACCACTCCTTGATGGAGCAACTGCGCAGCTGCACGTGTTGCAGGGGCCTCGCCGAGCAGGGCTTGGTCAAGCTCCACAGCTAGCAGCAGGCCAAGGCCGCGCACCTGAACCACTGCCGGCAGAACCTGAAGTTGTTGCACAAACTGCGCTCCGGCAACTTGCGCTCGCAGGGGAACATCCTCTTCCTGCATCACCCGCAGCACTGCGCGAGCTGCCGCTGCAGCTAATGGCTGGCCACCGAAAGTCGTTGCGTGATCTCCGGGCTGAAACGCTGCAGCGACATCTGTTCGGGCCCAGCAGGCGCCAATCGGAACACCGTTCCCTAGGGCTTTTGCCATCGTCACCACATCGGGCTGCACCTGCATCTGTTGGAATGCGAACCAACTACCGCAGCGGCCAAGCCCCGTTTGAACCTCATCCACCATGAACAAGACGCCACGCTCATCGCACAACCTGCGCACGGCTTGGAAGTACTCGACTGTTACAGGGTTTACTCCACCTTCGCCCTGTACTGCCTCGAGCAAGACTGCAGCGACGGTGTCATCGAGTGCTGCCTCGAGTTGGTCGATGTCACAAAATTCTACGTGGCGAAATCCCTCGGGCAGCGGCTGAAACGCGGTGTGCTTTGCGGGCTGCCCGGTGGCATGCAGCGTGGCCAGGGTGCGCCCATGAAAGCTGCCGAGAGCGCTGAGGACCACGTGGCGGCCGGGGCCACCGAACTTGCGAGCAAGCTTGATTGCAGCTTCGTTTGCCTCGGCGCCTGAGTTTGCAAAGAACACCTGACCACCGCCGCCAAGCAACGAGTCCAGAGTCTGAGCAAGAGGTGCTGCATGTTCGGTTCCAAACAGATTGGAGACGTGCAACAACTTCTGAGACTGCTCGCACAGGGCTTCACTGACTGCCGGATGGCTATGGCCGAGTGAGGTAACTGCAAGCCCAGAGAGCAGGTCGAGGTACTTTTTGCCCTGAAGGTCCCAGAGCCATGAGCCTTGGCCGCGAACAAACTGAACCGAGGGTGGCCCATAGGAGGGCATCAAGGGGCAGTGTTGCAGTTCTGCAGAGGCTCCCATGGCCTGAGCATGAGTTGTTGCGGATGTCATTCTGGATCCAATTCTGAGAGCTGGGTTCTTTGTGACTGGGCTTGTTGTGACTGGGCTTGTTGTGACTGGGCTTGATGGGGTTCGCTTGCTTCGACCATTGTCCCGACTCCGGCACGCGTCAGAAGTTCGAGCAGCAGCACATGCGGCAGTCGCCCATCAATCAGGTGGACTGACCCCACGCCATTTTCTATGGCTCGGATACACCCGGCCATCTTGGGAATCATCCCGCCTGAGATCACCCCGCTAGAGATGAACTCACGCACCTGGTCGGTGCTAACTCGAGGGATCAGCGAATCCAAATTGTTGACATCTTCAAGCAGGCCAGGAACATCAGTCAGGAAGATCAATTTCTCTGCGCTGAGGCATTGCGCAATTTCTGTTGCAGCGTCATCTGCATTGATGTTGTAGGTCTGGCCAGACTCATCGACACCGACGGTTGCGATCACGGGGATCAGGTCCATCGACAGTGTTCGCGTAATCAGTTCAGGGTTCACCTTGGTGACTGCTCCAACAAACCCGAGAGCAGGGTCATGCGCCTTGGCAGTCAGCAGGCGAGCATCAGTGCCCGACAACCCAAGCGCAACCGGACCAAAGGTGTTGAGTGCAGTGACAATGTCGGCGTTGACCTTGCCCATGAGAACCATCTGCACGACCTCGAGGGTCTCTGCATCGGTGACGCGACGGCCGTCGATAAAGGTGGACTCTTTGCCCATTCGTTTGAGCCACTCACCAATTTGGGGGCCACCGCCATGCACCACCACTGGCTTCATCCCGACCCGGTGCATCATGACCACATCTTTTGCGAAGTCGTCGAACAACTCGGGACTCGACATTGCATTGCCGCCGAACTTGACCACGACGACAGCGCCTCGAAAGGCCTCGATATAGGGCAAAGCTTGCAGCAGCACGTCTACCGCGATCTCTGGATCACGACGCGGATCAACTGAACTGCTCTGCTGGCCTGAACTGCTCTGCTGGCCCGAACTGCTCTGCGCACTCATGGGTACGTCCCAACTTGTTGAAGACCAGCAGTCTCATCTAATCCAGATGCCAGGTTGGCGCATTGCACCGCGGCACCGGAGGCACCTTTGCCTAGGTTGTCGATGGCACACAGCGCAATCACCGTTGAGGTGCGCTCATCAACACGAGCAGTGATATGCGCAGAGTTTGACCCAAGCGTTGCCTTGGTAGACGGCAAGCGCTCAGAGACCACCACAAACGGCTCATTGGCATAGAAATCGCTGAGTACTTGAAGGACGTCCTCGGTGCTCAGCGAAGAGTCAACAGGCTGCGCGTAGCAGGTTGCCAAAATTCCTCGACTCATGGGTGCAAGGTGAGGCGTAAAGAGCACCGTGGCTCCAATGTTCATCTCCATCTCTGGAGTGTGGCGATGATTCATCAGCCCATAGGCCGTGAAGTCTGAGTCCACAGCGCAAAAGGTGGTGTTCGGCTTTGGCGGCCGACCTGCCCC
>CANJEC010000275.1 GCA_947473395.1 Actinomycetota bacterium
GAAGGACTGGTGTGAGCGATGGCGAAGGAACGAGTCGAACGTGATCAGGAGGATCTGGTCCGGCTATACCTCACAGATATCGGGCAGCATCCATTGCTGACGAAAGAAGATGAGGTTCGGCTCTCTATTCTTATAGAAGAGGGAGTGCTTGCTAGTCGTGAACTATCTGAGCGGGCAGATGACCTGAGTTTGCAAGAGCAGCGGGTGATGCGCAGAGCAATACGAGAGGGCGAGAAGGCCGAGAGGTCATTTGTGCTTTCGAACCTGCGATTAGTGGTCTCGATTGCCAAGCGCTACCAAGCCTCGGGGCTACCCCTGTTGGATTTGATTCAGGAGGGAAACCTAGGGCTGATGCACGCAGTCGAAAAGTTCGACTGGCGCAAGGGATTCAAGTTCTCAACCTATTCAACCTGGTGGATTCGCCAAGCAATTACCCGTGGGATTGCAAACACGGGGAGAACAGTTCGACTGCCGATCCATGCCGCAGACACGCTGTCGCGGGTGAACAAAGCAAGCGCCCGACTAGAGATCGAGCTAGGACGGCCCCCAACAATTGAGGAACTCCGAATTGACGTGGACCTCTCAGAGGAGAAACTCGTCGAAGTTCTGTGCTTCGCTTCAGACACGTTGTCGTTATCTGAGCCAATCCATGCTGAAGGGGATGGAGATCTTGGTGATCTAGTTGAGGACCGCGACGCGAGTTCCCCTATGGATATGGCAGTGCTCGCTCAGTTGCCACAAGAAGTACAGCGCTTGCTGAGTCCGCTCGATGATCGCGAACGCGCCATTCTGACTCTGCGCTTCGGACTGAATAACCGTGAACCGCTCAATCGAGATGAGGTGGGCCAGCACTTCAAGTTGACTCGCGAACGCATTCGCCAGATCGAAGCTCGAGCGATGTCAAAGCTCAGGCACCCCTCCTGGGACGTCGGAGCCTCGGATCTGCTGAGGGTCTAGCTCTCTGCCTAGTAAGTAGGTCGGCTAGCGAGTTGGGTCATCTGGTGAGTTGGGGGAGTAGTCCCCGCTGACAATCTCTGCCGGTGTGCTTAGGCTGGGTGAGCTTCGTATTCCCCTTCCCCCAAGTCAGTAGCGGGTGCAGCGCGCCCGCAGAGGGGGAGTCATGCTTCACACGCTTTGGTCAGTCAAGGGTGGTTCGGGAGTCACGCTGGTGTCGGCAGTTGCAGCGGCTCTGCTAGCTCGCCGCTCGGGTCGAGCAGTGCTCGTTGACCTGTGCGGAGATCAGCCCGCTGCGCTTGGGATTTCAGAGCCCAGCAGTCCAGGAGTCTGTGACTGGTTAGCGAGTGCTGACGGTTCTGCCGATGCACTTGAACGCCTGCTTGTGCAGGTCGAGCCGGGGCTCTGGCTGCTGCCTCGGGGGAGAGCTCAGACCTGGCCCGAGGAGCGTCCAGCTGAGCTTGCGCAGTTGCTCCAAGCCATGGGCTGTGACGTTGTAATTGATGCAGGGGTAGTGACTGAGACTGGGGTGATCTCTGAACTGGGTCGGAACTTATCCGCCGCTGGCCGGTCGCTTTTGGTGACTCGGCCCTGCTACCTAGCGCTGCGCCGAGCGACTGCCGCCGGAGTCAAGGCCGATGGAGTCGTAGTTGTATCCGAGGTCGGCCGAGCACTGAGCGAAGCCGACGTGTCAGCCGTACTGGGTCTTGCGGTGGTGGCCTCGGTAGATGTTGACCCCGCCATTGCTCGCTCGGTAGACGCCGGACTGCTGATACGCAGAAATCACCGGGCACTCGAGCGTTCACTGCGGGGAGTGGCATGAGCTTGCTCAGCGAAACCGAGGTCCTCGAGGCCAACGTTCGTCTTCGCTTCGCAGCCGAGACGGGCTCGGTGGATGCAGCGCAGCGTCTGGCCGAGATCTTTGCCGAAGAGGCTCCCCTTCTCGGCACACTCGAAGTCCAGAGCCGGGCGCATGCCCTCGCAGTTGAACTCGTCGGCCTTGGTCCCATTCAGATGCTCATCGATGACCCGGCAGTCACCGACGTGTTGGTGAACGGCCCAGGAGAAGTGTGGATCGAGCGAAACGGCAGGCTTGAACGCTCGGGCGTGATTGCCGACAAGGCCCTGATATCGAGAAGCATCGAACGACTCGTGGGGCCACTCGGGCTGCGCGCTGATCGCAGTAATCCAATCGTTGACGCTCGACTGCCCGACGGCACTCGAGTAGCAGTGGTTCTCCCGCCGCTGGCCGTGGATGGGCCAGTCCTAGCCATACGCCGGCACCGGGCGGACCCTCTGGCGTTGAGCGCATTTGCGGAACCGGCCGTTGTGCAATTGCTTGAGTCGCTTGTACGCGAACAACTCAATCTGGTGGTGTACGGCCCGACTGGTGCTGGAAAGACCTCGCTACTGAATGCGCTTGTTGCCGCGATACCCCCAAACGAACGTGTCGTCACTATTGAAGATGTTGCTGAACTCCGCCTACCCGGAGAACACGTTGTGCGTCTCGAGGCTCGACCGGGCAGCGCCGAGGGAATCGGGAGAACCGATATTCGTGACCTTGTGCGAGCAGCGCTGCGGCTGCGACCAGACCGCATCATCGTGGGCGAGGTGCGCGGGGCCGAAGCGCTCGACATGATCTGGGCGCTCTCAACTGGCCACGATGGCTGCTTCTCTACCTGCCATGCATCGAGTGCTGCCGATGCGATGCGCCGCCTTGAGACCATGGCCCTACTCGGTGCCGAGCGACTCCCCCTAGAAGCCATTCGCGCCCAGATCACGGCAGCAATTGATGTATTTGTTGGGGTTGCTCGCAGCAGTTCTGGAGGGCGTCGCGTCACATGTGTTCATCTGGTTGGGCGCAACGCAGAACTGCAATCGCTGATCTCGGCCGATGGGACAGTTCAGCAGATCTCTCGCTCTCGCAGAGGATGGCAACGATGACTCGCATGAGGCGGGTCGAGCGTCTGTTAGATCAGCAGCTACCTGGGGCTGCGGCTGGCTTAGCAAGAAGTGTCCATGCGGGTGCAACGCTACTTGGGGCGATCGAAGAGTTCGGCAGTGTGTCCGCACAGCCGATTTCTTTCGACCTTGCCACCATTGCTGCATCGGTTCGCCGCGGA
>CANJEC010000276.1 GCA_947473395.1 Actinomycetota bacterium
CCAATCTGGTATTTGCCCCGCATAATTACGGCGAGTCAATTATTGGCGGCGGAATTCCTGGGTTTCTTGAGCTCATTACCGGAGCTTTGCAAACTCTGACCAAGGCCTACGGCACCACGAGTTGGATTGGCGAGTACGGCACATTCAACAATGACCAAGCTGCAGGCACTGCATATATGTCTCGCTTCAATCGTCTTGATGATCGCAACCCGGGGGCGGGCGGCACATGGTGGCAATGGGAACAACAATGTGGCGACCCGCATAACGCCAACGGCGCCTACCCACCAAGCGCCGAGTGGTTGGCCTCACAGCAACAGACGTGCACCGAAGCCCCACGCATGAACACCCCATGCACTGCACGCTCGTACCCACGGGCGATGCCCGGCCGCCTGACATCAGTAGTTGCCGAACCCTGCGGGGGCGCAGTCACCGTAACCGGGCGCACCTCAGCCCCAAGCACTGCAGTGTTGTGGTTCCACTCGGACTCTGCAGTGGCCCCAACTGTCACGGGCACCGGCATAGGCGGTTCGAACGCTGTGCAATCCCGAGGTGGTTGGCGAGTCACCGTCGAAGTTAGCGGCGACTACAAAATCAACCTTGCCTAGCCAGCAACTCGTCGAATGGCCCGGTGACCTCGTAGGTAACGCCAAGAGGTAAACCCAACGCGCCAACTGCGGCCCTCTGCGAATTAAAATACAGCCGCTGACCATCGGGGCTGAAGCATGGCCCAGTCACTTCACTGCCATCTTGGCCCGGCAGCCGAATCACAGAAACTGCAGTGTTGTCGGGTCGCAGCATCACAACTTCCATGTCGCCGCCATCCTCTGCGACGAGCAGCGATCCAGATCCCTGATCAAGCCAGAGGTTGTCAACACCGGAAAGAATGCTTGACCCACCACCTTGAAAACGGAGGTCAAAATCTCCGGTCGAACTATCAAGTTCCCAGACGCGATTATCGCCCTTTGTGGTGAACCAAACAGTCTTACCGTCTGTAGTAATCCCCTCACCACCGTTGAATTCGATCGTTGCGTCTACCTGTTTCCGACAAGGAGGTTGGGACACATCCGGCTGGGGGATAGGCACCCGGACCCACCGAATACGATTCACTTGGGAAGAATCCGTCGCCACCTCGAGTAGGCCTGCAGACAGGTCCCCCTTGGCAGTAGGTGTGAAGCGATACAGGGCACCATCAGGCTGATCCTCGGTCATGTACACCCGACCATCTGCAGTTACTGCTGCCGCCTCGTGTTTGAACACGCCCATAGCCCCCCGCCGGCGAGAGCGATTGGCTCCAGTTGGATCGCACTCCCAGACCGAGCCGCCCTCCCACTCCTCACAGCTCAGCCAAGTTCCCCAAGGGGTGGCCCCACCCGCACAGTTCAGGGCAGTATCCGCCAAAATCGCCTTCGCGCCCACAACTCTGCCATCTGGTGCGAACCGGATGGAGGTCACGCCTCCCGTTGCCGGAATCTCATGGTTTACCGTGAGATACCAACCGCCCGCTACTGCTCGGTCAGCAAATGTTGCTGCCCCGTCTGGAAACACTCGGTACTTCAGAGCAGTTCCAGCGATGATTTCGCCTCCGCGAGCAATCACGCGACTCGAAAAACCTGGAGGGAGTACAACACCGTTGACATCAGCGCCGACCTGAGGCTCGTTCGACGGAGTGCAAGCCTGAGTGAACGCCGCTGCCACAGCAAGCATGCCCGCGCCACCAGACCACCTCAACACTGAGCGGCGCGTCACTTGCCCCGGCGAGGTGTTTCTGCTTACTTGGCCGAAATTCTGGTCCGCGCTCATGCAACCAAAGGTAGCGGTATCAGGAAACGATAACTACCCCCAACCCCGCTTTGTCATGCGCCTGACCCCCTATTGGGGGTCAGGCGCAGAACGAAACATGGCGGGTTAGGCGTTGAGCGCACCGGTAATGATGAGCCCCGCAGTGAAACCGGCAATCACAATTCGGTACCAGCCGAATATGGCCAAACTGTGCTCCTGCAGATATGTAATCAACCACTTGATGGAGATCACTGCCGCTAGGAACGCGAACACCAGGCCAATCAGAGGGTCGAGCAGGCCGAATTGGGTAAAGAGTTCCCCTCCGTCCTTCAACACGGAGTAACCGCTTGCAGCGCTCAACGTGACAAACCCCAGCAGAAAGCTGAACTCAACTGCGGCGCTCATGCTGACTCCCACGAGCAGCGCACCAAGGATCGCGGCCAACGAACGACTCGTACCCGGCCACAGCGCAATGCACTGAACTAACCCAATGATGAAAGCTTGGCGAACCGTAATTTCCAGCAGGCGATCTCGCCCAGGCTCTGCGGGCTCACCGCGGTGAGGAATCTTCCCCGCTCGCTCCAACCCCAAAATCAAGAGTCCACCCACAAACCACGCAAAGACAATGGTCCACGAGGAGAACAGGACCTCTTTAATTTTGTCGTCGAGCAGGAACCCCAAGACTGCGGCCGGGGCGAAGGCCACAATCAGCAAGATCAGCAGGTGGCGACCCCCTGCGGACTTGCCGAACACCCCCAAAATCATGTCTCGGAACCGCTTCCAGAACAGCCCGGCGACCGCCAGAATCGCACCGAACTGAATGGCGATTGCATAGGTATCTGCAGCGCCCTGATCAGCCTTGGATGTGCCTAGCCCCAATAGGTCCGAGGCCACGAGCAGGTGCCCCGTCGAAGAGATGGGCAAGTACTCAGTCACTCCTTCGATTATTCCGAGCAAGGCAGCTCGCCAAGCCGTCATGGCCGTTTCTGTCGTTGATGCCACCTGCACAGTGAGCGCTGCTGCGGCTGCAGGCTGCAGGATTGCTAGTACTGCTAGAGCACCAAGGGTCACAGCAACGGCCTTAGGGCCGACCGCGGCCGCCTTGATTTGGTTCGTGTTCACCGTGGCAGGGTAACCGTTGCCGCCGATGTGAGACGTGGACCTTCCGGGCGGCCTAGTTTGGTAGTTACCTAGTAATTCTTTGTTGAGCTTTGGAGGACATGTGCACGCACTGATTACCACTGACGGATCAGAGGTCTCGCTGGAGGCGGCGCAAAAAGCAGTCGAGTTGCTGA
>CANJEC010000277.1 GCA_947473395.1 Actinomycetota bacterium
GAATCCCGAAAGATTGCGGATTCGCCCAAAGATTGAGATTGGGTCCCTCAGATCAGATCAGCAGATTTGAGTTCACTCGCATGCGTGCTACTTCGCTGCGCCATAACCATAAACATGTCATCTCCGCGTTCGGTTCGTTCCACTCCCATCGAAGCCATCACGGCCATCAGCAACCCCTCAAAGGCGTAGCGGCGGTACCAGTCCCAGCAATCATTCCAAGCCAACTCGATTCCCCGAGCAATCAAGGCTTGGTGGTACTGCTGCACCAAAGCTTGTTCGTGCATCGCTCGGGCCTCTGCAAGCAGGCTTCCCCCGACAAAGTAAGCAACGTCAGCTAGCGGGTAGCCGTAGCTCACCGTCTGAAAATCAACCACCGCTACTCGCTCGGCACCAAACAACAAATTGTCGAGTCGGAAGTCGTTATGAGTCAGCGTCCGCGGGCCGGGTCGATTCGCCAAATACGGAGTCAGATTCTCGCCGAGCCAACTCACAGTCTGTGCCAGTTCAGTCGTGAGCCGATCCGCGTAACGCTCAAGAAACGCTGGAAACAGCCCCGCTACTAGCTGTGCAAAAGCGGCACCAGCCATGCCTCCACGATTGAGCCAAGCCAGATCAAGTTCCTCCAAGCTGGCATCGTTCCAACGCGGAGCGTGCAGCCCCACGAGTTCCTTCACCCCCGCTGCTGCCTGCTCGGGGCTACAGCCACCCAGCTGGTCACCCTGAGCGGCGGGAGCCTGATCTGCGAGTAGCAAGGCAAACGCGTCAGTCTCCAGATCATGGCCAGCAAAGAAACACGGCGGGCAATTCACATCAACGGTGCCGGCAAGATCTCGGTAGAAGATCACTTCGAGTTCATAATTCCGCATCGTCTTGGCTGCCATCAGGCTGACGGGGTTTGTACTCGGCACCTTTGCAACAATCACTGCAGGCCCCGCACCTTCTGACTCCCAGCTGAGGAGAAGTCGCCTGGTCTCAGCTACCTGACCAGTTCCAATTGGCTCTGCATGCACAGCAGTTACTCGCGCTCCTGCAGTGTGTTCCGCTAGGGCAAACGTCAACCAGTCCGCAGTCAGATCCTCTGCACTCGAGGGAAGAGGAAGTCCGTCACCAAGCATCGTTATAGGGAGCGTCATAAGGATCGAACAGTACCCACTCTGCTTCGAACAGGCATTGAGTCTGCGACTGCGAGTAGCGTCTCCGCGTGCAGTTCCCCAAGCTTCCCTTCGCTCTTCCCGGCAAATCAGGGCTGAATTCGCTCCGAATCAACCTTGTTCACCCCCTGATGCACAGCGCAGCGACTGCCGTTGTTGAATTCTCTCGAGTCACATTGCGTTGGGCCTACGTGGGATCACAAGACCAAGAAAAGTTTGGATTTAGCTCCTTTGGCAGCGGGAGCATCATTGAACAGCCCTACTCGATTTTGCTGCAACCACAGCACATCTCGATTGGGAACGACACCCTGATTGCAGCTGGAGCCACCTTGGCTGTGTGGCCCGAAGGTGATCCCGAAACAACACCCACTCCTACTGAACCGCTCTTGAAGATTGGAGCACGGGTATGGGGCGCACGCGGTCTTTCTATCGTCTGTCACAAAAGCGTTGTGATCGGTGATGACGTGTGGTTCGGCCCTGGCGTGTACATCACTGACGCAAGCCACGATTCGAGCGATCCGGATACTCCCATTGGTCTACTCATGGAACCAGCTCGCGCTGTGACGATTGGAAATGGATCTTGGCTGGGAACCGGAGTCGTCGTGCTGCCGGGAGTGACCATTGGCGACCACGTTGCCGTCGGGGCGAACTCCGTGGTCTGCACAGACTTGCCCTCAAACTCAGTAGCAGTGGGATCGCCGGCCAAAGTGGTGCGCCATCTGAAATCCCCAACTGCGGCAAACTCCGCACTGTGACTCCCACATCAGATACGCCCAGATCAGAGACAGAGATCCTGATGGATGCCGCGGCGCTTGATGAGTTCATGGCACAGGCATTTGGTCAGCCACTCAACTGGACTATCGAGCGAGTGGACCTTGACGGGGTTCGAGTTCGCCAACCCACAACTACATCTCAGTCTCGTCCCGGGGGAACTGTTTCAGGACCCACCTTGATGGCTATGGCTGATGGCGTTGCCTATATGGCTTTGCTCTCTCGCATCGGACCGGCGGCACTCGCAGTGACGAGCAATTTGAACATCAATTTTCTACGTAGGCCCCGACTTGTTGACCTTGTCACTGATGCTCGACCAATCAAGATCGGCAGGAATCTGGCTGTGATTGAAGTCTCCGTCTTTTCCGATGGCGGCAAGGCCGAAGACCTGCAAAAACCGGTGGCGCATGCCACGGTGACCTATTCACTTACCTTGCTCGGGTCCTCAATCGAGTCCGGAAGAATCACTGAAGGAGCAACACAAGCATGAGCATTCTCGATCAGTTCAGAGTGGACGGAAAAGTTGCAATCGTCACTGGCGCTGGTCGTGGCATCGGGAGAGCCTCGGCAATTGCCTTGGCAGAGGCCGGGGCCGATGTGGTCCTAGCTGCACGCACTGCTGACCAAGTCGAAGAGGTTGCTGAAGAGATTCGTCAGATGGGACGCCGTGCCGAGCCAGTGGTGTTCGACATGATGCAACTCGATCGATTAGGCGAACTGGTGACTTGCGCCGTTGACAACCTTGGCGGATTGGACTTACTTGTCAACAATGCGGGGGGTTCGGCTCCGAAGGCATTCCTCGACACATCCATGCGGTCTTTTGAGCGGGCATTCACCTTCAATGTCACCACTGCGTTTGAGATGACCAAACAAGCTGTTCCTGCGATGTTGGCTCGGGGCGGCGGTGCGGTGGTCAACATTTCATCGGCAGCGGGGCGGATGCCTGACCGGGGTTTTTCTGCCTACGGCACAGCCAAAGCTGCTCTGACTCATCTGACCAAAGAACTTGCCACTGATTTGTCCCCTCGAATCCGTGTCACCGGCATTGCGGTGGGTTCGGTGCAAACCTCTGCACTTGAGACGGTGCTGACTGACGACAACATTCGCCGCCTGATGGAAGAGGCCACTCCGTTGAAGCGCCTCGGCACCCC
>CANJEC010000278.1 GCA_947473395.1 Actinomycetota bacterium
AGGAGTGGCCCCTCGGGGTCCGGCAACCTGGGACGGACACCCAAGGTGCCTTCTCGCTTCGGCGAGGATGTGGCAGACCGCGCAGGTTCGCAACCAAGTGTCCGAAGTGTTCCGCTCGCGCGGAACCTCTCAGCTGTCGACCTCCGCACCATTGCAAAGTCCACAGATTCGATATGAGTTCAAGCTCGTGACTTCTAAACCCGCACAACCGAAGCCACAGGACAGACCCCCGACAACAGTCGCGCCTGCATCTGTCCACGGACAAGATGGCCGCCAGTTCCACTCAGTCGGTAATGGGCGAGGCTTTCGGTCCGAGGGGGGTGAGCCGCTGCTCAAAGTTGATCTTGCCTATGAGACCTGGGGGAGTTTGAACGCAGAGGGATCAAATGCTGTCCTCATCTGCCATGCACTCACTGGCGATAGCCATGCAACGGGACGTTCCGATTCCAGCCATCCAGATGTTGGCTGGTGGGAGGCGCTGATCGGACCAGGCTTAGCCGTGAACACCGATGAACTGTTTGTGGTTTGCCCCAATGTGCTCGGTGGTTGTCAGGGTTCTACTGGCCCGGCATCTCTGGACCCACTGACTGGCGTGCCGTACGGATCAAAGTTTCCGGTAGTAACAATCCGAGACATGGTTCGCACGCAGGCCTCGCTTGCCACCGCTCTTGGCGTTCGTCGCTGGCACTGCGTCATCGGTGGATCAATGGGTGGGATGCAGGCTCTTGAGTGGGCAATCATGTACCCCGATCGAGTCCGCTCCATGGTTTTGGCTTCTTCAACCGCTAAGGCATCGGCTCAGCAGATTGCTTGGAGCCATATCGGTCGAAGCGCTATTGAGGCTGACCCCGCTTTTTATGGTGGCGACTACTACGAAGAAGGCCTTGGCCTAGGCCCGCAACGTGGTTTGGCGGTGGCGCGCATGGCCGCTCAGATCACCTATCGCTCAGATCAAGAGTTTTCCGAGCGATTTGACCGACGTTCAGACAAGCCGTTGGAGTTCAGCCTTGATCAGTGTTTCGAGGTCGAGAGCTACCTTGAGTACCACGGCCAAAAACTCGTCAAGCGCTTCGATGCAAACAGCTATCTCCGCTTGAATCGCGCCATGGATTTTCACGATGTTGGTCGTAATCGCAATGGGGTAGCGGCAGCCCTGGCACTCGTTCATGCCCCTGCACTTGTTGCCTCTGTCACCTCTGACACTCTGTACCCACCTGAACAACAACAGCGCTTGCATCAGGGGCTACTCGATGCGGGTAAGAAAAGTACCTGGCTTGAAATTCAGTCCAAGTGTGGCCATGACGGATTCCTAGTCGAGACTGCTCAGCTAGCCTCGCCAATTGCAGAGTTCCTTGAGGAGCACGCGTGACCGACGAACTAGAACAGGCCATACCTCAACAAGGCCAGCCAGTGCAGCCAGAAACCCTAGCCATTCGCGCTGGGCGCAGCGCCAATGGTTCCTCCTTGGCCCCGGTGCTGTGGGCTACATCCACCTTCGTGACCCCCACTGTCGAAGAGGGCCGAAAGATGGCAACCTCGGTTGGCGCGGCGCAGTTCTATACCCGCTATGGCAACCCCACGGTGAACGCATTCGAAGAGGCAATCGCAGACCTAGAGGGCGCCGAGGCTGCCCGAGCGTTTAGCTCGGGGATGGGTGCAATTGCTGCAGTAGTGCTGGGGCTGTGCTCCAAGGGTGATCACATTGTGAGTCAGCATCAGCTCTACGCAGGTACGCAGATGCTTCTGCAATCAGTCTGTCCACGCTTTGGAATAGATGTGAGCTTTGTAGATTGCGCCGACCCCGAAGCCTGGCGGGCGGCAGTCATTCCGGGACACACGATGTTGCTCTTAGCCGAGACGCCAGCAAATCCGCGTCTTGACCTCGTGGATCTGGAGCAGCTTGCCGCAATCCCGGGCCCCATGAAGGCAGTTGATTCAACCTTTGCAACTCCGCTTTCTCAGCGTCCCTTGGACTATGGGGTTGACCTCGTCATTCACTCGGCAACCAAAGCAATCGGCGGCCACAATGACATCACCCTGGGCGTAGTAGCCGGAACTCGTGAATTGATGGATTGGATCTGGGGTTTCGCCGTGCTGCAGGGCGCTAATGCTGCGCCCTTTGATGCTCTTGGCGGGTTACGGGGCCTGCGGACCCTTGACGTGCGCCTGCGTCAACAGACCGCCACTGCTGAGCGCCTAGCGCAGGTGCTCGAAGAGGACGATCGGGTCAGCGAGGTTCGACATCCAAGCTTGGCCTCTCACCCTCAGTTTGCCCTTGCGCAGAAGCAGCTTCGCCACAGCGGGGGTTTGCTCACCATGGACCTTGCCGGTGGGTTTGAGGCCGGAAAGCGCTTTGTTGAATCCACCCAGATTTGTCAGCTCGCAACATCTTTGGGTGGTCCAGAAACGCTCGTGACTCATCCTGCTTCGACTACGCATGTGAACCTGCTGCCAGAAGAGCTTGCAGCGGCAGGGATCACGCCCGGAACGGTTCGCATTTCGGCCGGCCTAGAAGCAACCGAAGATGTGGCGAACGACCTGATCAGGGCGCTTGGTGGCCTGGGATGAGCGCAACCGTTCTGCTGCATCAACTTGTTGGGACCCTGAGCACATCTGTGTTGCGAGATGAAGGCACAGATCCCAGCTCTCGACTCTCTATGGCCATAGCTGGGCTGTTGTTGCTTGCTGTCATCGTCACCATTGCGACTGTCATTTTTTGGCGTGTCACGAGGCCCGACTAAGCGTTGAGTCAAGCGCCCGCTCGCTTCGCTGGGATGCAGGAAACGCGAGTAGCCTTGGCTACTCGATCAGTGATGCTGCTGTTCCGATGAGCCTGGCGATGTTGTCTGCTGTCATGGTTCGAAGTCGGGCGGAAGGCACGGATTCGATCCAGCGCCGAAGTTCGCTGGTGTTGAAGTCACTCGGCAGTTCGAGTTCAGGCAAGGTCACTTGGCCGTTGCGCGTTGAGAGCAGGTAGACAATGTCGAAGAGCGCCTTCGCCGGGGTAGCGAGACCGGCGCGGATGCCGGATCCACCTTCGAATCCTCCGAAAAGGTCGGGGTGGATGTG
>CANJEC010000279.1 GCA_947473395.1 Actinomycetota bacterium
CAGTGTTCGTCTCGGGAACGAATCTGGTTCTAGCTCTTTGACTGGCACACAGATTGGCGATTCTTGTTGGCTCGGATGTGTTGGTCGTTTCGCTTCTAGGTCGCACACACATGTGGATCCTGCCTTCCCTGCTCATCCCATGCCTAGTGGGCTCGGTGCTTGTCGGACTGCTGGTCTGGGGGATCTATGAGTGGTGGGGACCGACCGGAAAGCTGATGGATCTGCTCGCACTGCTGGCACTGTGCTCGCTAGCACTCGGGCTATATGCGGGGTTCTTGCGCGTTCTGGGTGTATCAATCACTCAGCGACTTCCTGGTTCGGGAACCCAGCCAGAGTCTGAACTGCCAAGAGTCTGAGGTAAGGATGAAGGAATTGAGTACATGAACTGCAACAGGTTGAACCCCAAGCTAAGAGTCTTGGCGTTGATCGGCGTTGGGCTAGCAGTTGTCTGCGCAGGACCCACAGCCTTGGCGGCCACTGCAGAAAGTTCTGCTGATGCCCCACTCGGCAGGGCCGAGTCGGTACTTATTTTTTCGATTCCAACCTTGGCTTGGACTGATGTCACCGCCAAGGCAACACCGCATTTGGATGCCCTGCTGAGTCAGTCAGTCATCGCAGACCTCTCTGTTCGGTCCGTATCTCGTGACACTTCGGCAACGGATGCATACACCACGCTCAACGCCGGAACGCGTGCCGAGGGAGCCCCAGAGGGCATGCTGGCGTATCTCTCACCAGAAGGAACCTTGGCTCAGCAGTTTGAGGTGCAAACTGGCAAGCTGCCAAGCCAGGGCGAGGTGTTCAACCTTGGTCTCGTGCCGATACTAAAAATGAACGAATCGCTACTCTACGGAGCCGAAGTGGGTGCGCTCGGAACGGCGCTCAGCCAGGGGGACGTAACTCGTTCGGTCATTGCAAACGGAGATCACAGCACTGCTCTGGGGCAGACCACCTATCGCCGCGAAGCCAGTCTGGGTTTGATGGATGAGCATGGAATCATTGACTCTGGCGAGGTAGGCCGAAGGTTGCTTGAGGATGACGATCGCTACCCATTCGGGGTGCGTTACAACAACGAAGAAGTCTCAGACTCAGTAGGGAACTTTCTTGTGCCCAAGTCGGTGGTGCTCGTTGAGGCATCCGACATGGTTCGAGCCGCACAAGCTCAACTCCTAGCCACAACAGCTCAACAGGAAGTCATCAGGTCTCAGGCGATTTCTCACTCAGATGCGCTCCTTGGTTTAGTTCTGAAGAAGGTGGACCTCTCGAAGACTGCTGTGCTCGTAGTGGCACCAAATGCAGCCGATGATGGAAGTTCGCTCACGGTGGTTGGAGTGCGTACACCGCAAACTACGGCCGGCTTGTTGTCTTCTGGTACTACTCGCCGAGCAGGTTTTGTTCAGACAGTCGATATTGCCCCGAGCATCGCATCACTTCTTGGCGTTGCGATTCCGAGTTCCATGGAGGGGACACTCATGGAGCGAAAGGGGTCCGGCGGAACCTATGAACAGCGCACCGAAATGTTGGTCTCCGAAAATGATGCGGCGATCTTTAGAGACTCAGTAGTGGGGCCAGCTTCAACACTTTTTGTGCTCGTTCAGCTCTTGCTGTGGGTCCTTGCGATCGTTACGTTCTCTAGATCTTCAACTGGGCTTCGAAAGGGCGTCGAGATTGCCACGCTCGGCGTGCTCGCGTACCTGCCCATCACGTACGTGGCAGGAATCTTTCCCTTCGAACAATGGGGCAGCGCTGCATTCTGGGCTTTTGTAATCCTCGGGTCGGCCATAGTGGCCAGCGCAATCTACGCACTCACCCAGCGTTTCCTGGTGGACCCACTCCTAGCAACCCTGGGATCAATTCTGGTGTTGCTCAGCGTGGACATCGTGATTGGGGGACCGCTGCAGTTCAACACAGTCTTCGGTTACACCCCAACAGTTGCGGGTCGGTTCAACGGCATGGGTAACCCAGCGTTTTCTATGTTTGCAGCCTCGGCCATCATGGCCTCTGCTCTGATTGCCTACCGTGTGGCAGGCCGTCGCGGCACTTGGTTGGGAATCGCATTGTTGGGTTGGGCTGTGCTGCTCGACGGCGCACCGTTTTGGGGAGCAGACGTCGGAGGGGCCCTTGCCATGATCCCCTCGGCCGGGGTGACGGCTTGGATGTTGCTCGGGCTCAAGGTTCGCGCCCGCACCGCTGCGCTGTGGGGGTCGATCTCGGTACTCGTGGTGATCGGTTTAGGTGCACTAGATCTCACTCGACCACCCGCCGAACGAACCCACCTAGGGCGCTTGCTAGCGGACATCGGAACCAATGGGTACGAGGCGCTCAACACCGTGGTCTTACGCAAACTTGACGCCAATTTTTCGGTGCTCTCAAGTTCGGTCTGGACGCTGATGTTGCCGCTCGTCTTTGCCTTTATCGCCTATCTGTTCTGGAAGTCTCCTTGGCGTCTGCAGACGATTTCTGAACGCATACCTCAAGAACGTGCAGCAGTTGCAGGCCTGATTACTGCGATGGTGCTTGGATTCGCGCTGAACGACTCCGGTATCGCAGTCCCAGGAATCATGTTGGGCGTGATCAGCGCATCCTTGATCCATCTGATGCTCCGCGTAGATGATGATCTACCCCGAGAATCAGTCGCAGTCGGAGCGGATGAACACTCGCTGGAGCCCAGCAGCGGAGCTTGATTCCTGAGTGACGGTAAACCCTTGGTTGGCTAACGCTTCTGGCAACCCGGGGAAGTTGCCGAATCGCTGATCAGAACGAATCACCACAGCGCAGACTCTGGGATCGCGCGCAGCTTCTGCCAGTGAACTCTCGGTGTAGCGGCCCTGTTGTACTCGCAGCATTGAAGGATCAACAAGGTCGTCGCTGGTCCGCTTGCCAGCCCGCCAGACCAATCCAGGCTCATCGCTCAGCACCCAGGCACCCTCGGGAAGTGCCCTCAGGGCTTCAACCACCTGGGCCTCAGAACCCGAATACGGCCCTGGAATCAGAACTTCATGGAGTTGCCAGAACAGCAGCGGCACCGAGATCAGCCCAGCAATCAACGTGACCC
>CANJEC010000280.1 GCA_947473395.1 Actinomycetota bacterium
CCGACTGGGTCAGGATTGTGGGTGAGACAGAAGTTCAGGCTCACGGCCTTGGGCTACTTCCACATGTCTCACAGCTTGACGTTGTGAATCTCTCATTCGATGAGCAGGCCGCCGGCTAAGAACTGGCCGCAGCGACACGCTGGATCAGGTGTCGGTGCGGTTGATTGCTAGATCTTTGAAGGCAGTGGTGGAATCAATACCTGGGTCTTTGGGAAGTCCAAGGACCCGCTCAGCAACGATGTTCTTCATGATCTCATCGGTCCCGCCAGCCACACGCATTCCTGGAATTCCACAGAGCATCTGCGAAAAGGCATAGGCGCCCCACTCACCGCCATCGGCTGTGATGCGCGGACCGAGCACGGCAGATACCCATTCCGTAAACGCCGAAAGGTTGTTGGTGAGAGCCAGCTTTGCCGTAGACATTTCTGGGCCGGGCAATTGCCCTGCACGAATCTTGTCTAGGGCTCGTTGGTTGTTCCACTTTGCAACCGTGAAGTTCACATAAAGGCGAGTCGCTTGATCCACCAGTACTGCGTTATCAGCGGCTCCAAAATGCTCGAGCATGGCGTGCAGACGCTGAGGGCTGAACAAGCCTCCGCCGCCTCCGCCGCCCCCACCTGCACCGATTGAGGATCGTTCGTTCATGAGGGTAGTCAGAGCAACTCCCCAGCCGCTGTTTACCTCTCCGAGTCGGTGGGTGTCAGGAATGCGCACCTCATCAAAGAACACCTCATTAAAACTGGCGCCACCGGTCATCTGTCGCAGTGGTCGGATTTCTACTCCTGGAGCGTGCATGTCGACGACAAATACGGTGAGGCCTTTATGCTTCGGCAACTCTGGGTCAGTTCGGCAAATGACTTCGCCGATCTCTGCCAAGTGGGCCGCCGATGTCCAGACCTTTTGCCCGCTCACGATCCACTCGTCACCATCGCGGATGGCCTTCATCGAAACCGAGGCTAAATCCGACCCCGCTCCCGGCTCAGAAAAAAGTTGGCAGGCAACGCGGTCCCCGCGGTAGAGGTCTTTCAGGTACAAGTCCTGAACCTCGGGAATTGCATGAGCCAGAATGGTTGGGGCAACCATCCCTAGGCTGATGGTAAACACGCCCATATTTGGTGTGAGGAACTGAGACTCGATGGAGTTGTAGGCCCGTTCGTAGGCTGCTCCAAGCTCGCGACCACCAAACTTTTTGGGCCCACCGATCCAACCAAACCCATGATCGAATCGCTTGCGTCGCCACTCTTTGGCACGCTCAGCTTGAGCAGATTCAGACTCTCGATCCATCTCATCAAACATTGCAACATCATCTGAGCCTTGACCCCAGACAAACTCTTTGACGGGCGGCCTAGGAGCTGCGTTGGCTTCAAGGAATGCTCGGGCCTGAGCAGAGAATTCCTCAATGCTGATGGTGTCCTGCTGTGTATCTGACATGAGTCCCCTTGAAATTCTTAGCGATGAATGAGCGGCGAAATCTTGAAGGTCAACCTGTCCGCAGTCTTACTTGACTAGGCAGTCAACTAGGACAGGAATCTAGTACCCCGAGCAAGGCTAACTTGGTCGGATGCGTACTCGGTCTGCGGTCAGCGTTGGTGCCTTCTTGGTCTGGACCATCTTTGTCTGGGGCATCGTTCGGGTTCGTAACATCATGGGCGATGCTGAACTGACGAGCTCTGAACGCACGTGGCCGCTGATCTTGGCTGCAAGTTTGTGGGTTCCCGCAGCAGTGCTCTTGATCGTGTTGGTGGTAACTGTGATTCGCAAGAAGCCCTTTGCACAGGCAGCCACCGTTGGAGTGGCAGTCCTCGGTGTCTGGACCACCTTGGTGTGGATGGTGAGGGCCTTCGATATTGCATTGGTCAGCAACCGTGAACTCCCCTTCATTCTGGTTCACCTGATGCTTGCGGTGATCTCTGTCGGTCTTGCGGTTCTTGCCGCTCGAGCATTGCGACCAGACCCGGTCCTCTCACCCAATTTGCCCTGAGCGGGAACCCCTAACAGGGGGGGGCTGGTTCAGATTCTCCTGCGGCACCTAGCTCTGGAGGTGCTGATGCTTGGTCGAGCGCATAGCAGGTGGAAATGCTGAATGGTTGTTCATTCACAGTGGCGTTAGGCACCTTGCCCTGACTCGCATTTTCAGGATGACTAAGGAATAATAGTCATGTGGTGTTAACCACGATTTGTGTCATCCTCCCATTCACCCTTCCTCTCCCACGGATGACACGAATCGAGGGCCTTCCTTTCACTAGCGGTGATGGGGTCTAGTGCTTGGGCGGCCCTCACTATGCAATTCGCGTGCGATGCAGGTCGCTGCTGAATAGGCTGCTCGTAGCAGTTCTACTTGCTAGAGGTCGTGTTTGCTGGGAAGAACACAGGCCGTGTCTAGGCCGAGAACATGATTGAGCCGACCAAAAGCCAACCATGACCCCAGACACATGCTGAGTTCTACAATTTCGGCATCGGTGTATGCCGCTTTCATGTGTGACCAGAACTCCTGATCAAGACCATGATGGTCGAGGGCATAGCGCTCTGCGTACTCTGCGGCCAGCTTGGATCGGGCGTCCAAGTCCTGGGTGGTACGCCAGTCAGTGACTGCCTGAGCGAAGGTGTCCTCAACAGTCTTCCCGTTCATCTCGGTGCGCCAGTCTTGGCAAAAAACGCACCCGTTGATCTGTGCTGTTCTCAGCCGCGCAGCTTCAAACTCGCGCAGGCCCAGAGTGGTGTCCTCGTAGACCTTCTGCGAAAAGTTCGCTGCAGCCGGCCCAATACCGGGAACCATTTCTCCCCATACATACATGATGGGATGCTTGCCTTCAGGTACGTCAATGATCATGAGTTTTACCCCTGTTGCTGTTGCTGTTGCTGTTGTTGTTGGCTTTGGATCTGGGCGGTGAGTCCAAGCCGACCGACTGCTGGACTGAGTGGCACATCAAATGCGTCGTATACCCCAGGGGTCGCGGCAAGGAGCCAAGGGATGGAGTTGACCAGACGGGCAGCGGCGGTTGCATTGCCACCTGCGGCGCGGTTGCCGCCTTCGTCAGTTGCCTC
>CANJEC010000281.1 GCA_947473395.1 Actinomycetota bacterium
ATTGTCGTAGACCTTGAACAGTTGCATTCCGACGACTCCCTCCGAGATACCCGGCTTCGTTCCGCTTACCTCGAGTCCTACTCCTTTCCGTTGGCCACCTTTAGCAACGCAAAGCTTGTTGGTCTGCCAAAGAAACTCAACCAAGGGCAGCAGTACGAGTTTGAAATGCAAGGTGACCTGCGGGTCAAATCAACCACCCTGCCAGCGACCTGGAAGGTGACGGCTCGCCAGTCAGAGAACAAGCTGACTGCCACGGCAACCACAACCGTCGCTATGAGTAAGTATGAGATCGGTCCAATTTCTCTAGCAGGAATGCTCCGCACAGGTGATGAGGTCACCCTCACCCTGAATTTGGTTGCCGTTGATCCCAGTACGGCTTCGATAGCAACTGAGATCACTGCTCCCCCATCACCCGAGAAGGTTGAGAACGCACCCTCTTTCAAGACTGAAGTCATGCCTGTGCTGGCAGCGAATTGCGCGTCCTGCCACAACACTGATGCCATGGGTTCTCATCACTGGAAGCTCGATACGGCACAGGATGCCTCGACCTATGCGCATGCCCTTGGAGTGGTGACCACGGCTAGGTATATGCCTCCATGGCCCGCTTCAGATGAGGGAGTGCCGCTTGCACACTCCAAGGCACTCGATGAAAAAACCATCGCGATGCTGGCCGAATGGGCAGATGCGGGTGGGCCACTTGACGTAGCCGAAGACACCCCAATTCGACCCTCTGCACAGGCAAAGGTGACGAAGATCCGTAAAGACAAGTCATTGGAAATGCCAAAGCCCTATACCGGCTCCCTTGCAAATCGGAACGACTATCGCTGTTTCGAAATCGACCCCGGGCTCACCGAGGCCACGTTCATAACTGGTTTTGAATTCATTCCAGATCAGATCAAACAGATTCATCACGCTCAGGTGTTTCAAATCGCTGCATCCGCTCGAGCGAGCCTTCAGCAGCTAGAGGGTACGAATCTGGCCAAGGTCCCCGACGGTCAGCCCGGATGGTCCTGTTATACGGGGACTGGTGCTGGCGCTGCAGTTTCTGCTTCTGGAGAGAAATCAGCTGGGTCCAAACTCATCGGAGGTTGGGCCCCTGGTCAGGACCCGGCAAGTTTTAAGGGTGCCGGTATTTTGTTCCAGCCAGGCGACACGCTGGTTCTGCAAATGCACTACCACTATGCAGATTCGGTTACTCCGGACCAGTCGAGTTTTGTTATGCAAACCGAGCCAGGCACCAGCTCGTTGCGTGAGATTACAGTTATGAACCCACTCGCCCCAGTTGAGATTCCTTGCCCACCAGGAGCTACTGAGCCGCTATGCGATCGAGCGGCGGCGCTTGAGGACAACGTCAAGCTTTATGGGCCCTCGGGTAAATTTATTGAGCAGGGACTTCTTCGAGCATGCAAGAAGACTGCCGAGGAATTGGCAGTAGGACTGAATGGTACCTACTCCTCGTCTTGTGACTCTGCGGTTCCCTTTGATGGTCAGATCATTCAGGTACTCGGCCACATGCACACGCTCGGGCGGTCCTTCAGGATGACTCTGTGGCCCGATACCCCCCAGGAAAAGGTGCTCCTTGATATTCCCGACTGGAATTTCGACTGGCAGATGCTCTACGAACTGCAGACCCCAGTCGATGTTGCCAAGGGAGACAAAATCAGAATCGAGTGTTCTTGGAACCGAGATGCTGACCCACTTCGAGCAAAGCGATACATCGTTTTTGCTGAGGGAACAGAGGATGAAATGTGCTTCAACACCTACTCAATCATCCCGCCAGCCCTAGCACCCTCACCTGCAGCGAACGCAGCTAAGCCCTAGTTCGGCATCAGCGATAACAGGTTCGGGACTGTCACGAAAGTCTCAGGATTCGGATTTGAGCTGCCTGCGTGCCAACGTGATAGCAGAGCAAGTTGCTATTTAGGTTCGGAGTTCGCAGATGAGTGAGACGGAAAACACTGAGAATATTGGCTTTGCCGATCTAGGACTGCGCCCTGAACTGCTGGATGCTCTTATGGAGCTTGGCTACGAAGAACCAACTCCCATCCAGAGAGAATCGATTCCTCGCCTCCTTGAGGGAAGGGACTTGCTCGGTCAGGCGGCCACTGGAACTGGAAAGACAGCAGCGTTTGCTCTGCCAATTCTTGAGCGCGTGATGGACAGCGACCGGACGGCTCCCACGGCCTTGGTGCTCGTCCCGACGCGTGAGCTTGCCATGCAAGTCTCAGAGGCTGTCCACCGATATGGCCGAGCTGCTGGCGCTCGTGTTCTACCCATCTATGGCGGCCAGCCCATCGGTCGACAGCTTGATGCCCTGCGACGGGGTGTTGATGTTGTCATCGCAACTCCGGGACGAGCTTTGGATCATCTCAAACGCAGAACGCTCCCCCTGCAGTCGATCCAAATGGTTGTCCTTGACGAGGCTGATGAGATGCTCGACATGGGCTTCGCAGAGGACATCGAGTCGATCCTGCAGGCCACTCCAGAGGATCGCCAAACCGTGCTGTTCTCGGCAACGATGCCAGGGCGAATCAATGGAATTGCAAAGCGGCATCTGACAGACCCGGTTCGGATCGAGATTGCAAAAGCAACAGCTGACTCAGCGACTGCTCCGCTGGTGCGCCAGACCGCTTACATCGTGTCTCGCGCTCATAAGGCAGCTGCACTGGGAAGAATCCTCGATGTCGAGAGTCCAGCCGCGGCGATCGTGTTCTGTCGCACACGCCATGAGGTTGACTCCCTGGCTGAGACCCTCAATGGGCGTGGCTACCGTGCCGAAGGTCTGCACGGCGGTATGAGCCAAGAGCAGCGTGATCGCGTGATGGGTCGATTGAGGGGCCAAACGGCTGAACTGCTAGTTGCCACCGATGTCGCCGCTCGCGGCCTCGACGTGGATCACCTGACACACGTGGTCAACTACGACGTCCCGTCTGCACCAGAGGCGTATGTACACCGTATTGGTCGAGTTGGACGTGCTGGCCGTGAAGGTATCGCCATTACTCTGGCCGAGCCTCGCGAGCAGCGACTGTTAAAGAA
>CANJEC010000282.1 GCA_947473395.1 Actinomycetota bacterium
CAGCGGGACGGGAGAGTAGGCACCCATGCCGCCAGTATTTGGGCCGATGTCGCCGTCTTGGATGCGTTTGAAATCCTGAGCAGGCGCAAGCAGAACGGCCCGCTTTCCATCACAGATTGCCAGCACCGAGAGTTCCGGCCCCGTCAATCCCTCTTCAATCACCAGTCTGCGGCCAGCATCGCCAAAGGCCTGTCCCGACAGATACTCCTCAACGGCATTTCTGGCCTCTGGAAGAGACTCCGTTACAACAACGCCCTTACCGGCAGCCAGACCATCTGTCTTAATGACAAACGGCGGGGTCATACGGTCAAGAAATGCGAGCGCAGCTGTTACCTCGGTGAATGACTCATGCTGGGCAGTGGGTACCCCGGCTGCAACCAAGAGCTCTTTCATCCAAGCTTTCGATCCCTCTAAGCGCGCTCCGTCTGCTCCAGGACCAAATACCAAATTCCCAGCAGCGCGCAGTCGGTTAGCTAGGCCATCAACGAGCGGAACCTCGGGGCCGATCACAAAAAGGTCGGCCTGGATCTGTTCTGGGTCAGTGTCTACGGAGTTGGGGATTCCTGGGTTACCCGGGGTGACAACAACTTGAGCAGTGCGCGCCAACACATGCGCTAACGCATGCTCGCGGCCGCCGCTACCAACAACGCACACCTTCAATTGCTGCACTGCTCAACCAGCACTGCTGGGCGGGTTCACGCGCTCCACTAGCTCAAAGGCCAAGAGTTCGGCACCCGTGGAAACCGGACGCTGCCCTTCGGGACCGCCAGCAGGAGGACCACCAGCAGGAGGACCACCAGCAGGAGGGCCGCCAGCATTCGCATGGCCCTTGGCAAAGTCTTGGCTGTTCATCCAACCTTGAAATGCATCCTCGGATTCCCACCAAGTCATCACAAAATAACGATCCCCGCCCTCGGTGGGGCGAAGCAGCTGAAACCCTTCAAACCCTGGCGAGTTTTCTACTGCTCCTGCTCGGGCGGCGAAGCGCTTTTCTAGTTCTGGGCCTGCACCCTCGGGTACTGAAATTGCATTGATCTTTACAACAGTCATGGCACTCCTCTATTCGTTGGGCATGTAGTTGTTGAGCATGTAGTCGTTAGGCATGTAGCTGCTAGGCATTAAAATGAACATACTGATCGCGGCCGGGACCAGTACCGACTACACCAATCGGAACCCCAACCTGCTCTTGCAAAAACTCCAAATATGCAATCGCGTTAGCTGGAAGCTCGTGCCGCTCGCGAACCGCAGTCAAGTCGGTGTTCCACCCGGGGAACTCTTCGTAAATCGGCACGGCGTCAAACAAGTCTGACTGGTGATACGGCAGGTGATCATGGCGCACGCCCTTGACGTCATAGGCAACACACACCTTGAGCGTGTCGAAGGTGTCAAAAATGTCCAGCTTGGTAATCGCAATTTCAGACATCGAATTCAACCGCACTGCGTGGCGCAGCATGACGGCATCAAACCAGCCTGGCCGACGTCGGCGCTTGGTGTTCACCCCGTACTCATGACCCAGATCGACAATTTTGTCACCGGTTTCGTCAAAGAGTTCAGTAGGCATCGGACCAGAGCCAACGCGGGTGACATAGGCCTTGGCAATACCAATTACTCGGTCAATGTGACGTGGCCCCACGCCAGCGCCCACGCAGGCTCCGCCCGCAATCGGGTTGGATGAAGTCACAAATGGGTAGGTGCCGTGATCAAGATCCAAGAAAGTTGCCTGTGCGCCTTCAAGCAACACGTTCTCGCCACGCTCCAAGGATTCGTGAATCAACGTCACGGTATCGGTGACGTAGGGAGCAATGCGAGGGGCGACCTCGGTCAGGTATCGATCGGCCATTTCATCGGCGTCAAAGCCCAACCGGTTGTAGACCTTGGCAAGGATCAGATTCTTTTCGGCCACCACTGCCGACAACTTTTCTCTAAAGATTGCTTCGTCGAGCAGGTCCTGAACCCGCAGTCCAACTCGGCTTGCTTTGTCAGCATAGGCAGGGCCGATTCCGCGCTTCGTGGTACCGAGCTTGTTCTTTCCTAGGTGCCGCTCGATCAAGCGGTCCAGTTCTTGGTGATACGGCAGGATCAAGTGGGCGTTACCCGATACGCGCAAGTTGGAACAATCCACACCGCGCGCCTGTAAGCCATCTATCTCGGCGAGCATCACAACGGGGTCCACCACCACACCGTTGCCAATCACCGGGGTGATGTGGTCATAGAGCACCCCAGACGGGATGAGTTGCAGAGCGAAGGACTCTCCGTTGACCACCAAAGTGTGACCAGCGTTGTGGCCTCCTTGGTACCTCACAACCAACTGCATCTCTTTTGCGATGAGGTCAGTTAGTTTTCCTTTGCCTTCATCACCCCATTGGGTGCCTACCACGACGGTCGCTGGCACGTGGATCCTCTCGGTTAGGCCCCAAATCGGGCACGCTTTAGGTTACCCGCTGGCTCCGGTCGGTTGAAATGATGCGGGATATAGCCGAAACCGAGTTGATTGGGGCTACCTTCAAATGATGCGAAGTTCGCCACTCCTCCCTGTACTACGCGCCGATTGGGCCGCCAACAAGGCAAATCCCAAAGGTCTGGTGGTCACCACAGCGTTTCGCATTGCGCACCACGTGCGCGGAACGGGTCGCCCGCCTGTCTGGTCACTGCCCATCATCGTGTTGTATCGACTGCTCGTTGACTGGATTCTTGGAATCGAGATTCCACCTAGCGTGCAGGCCGGACCCGGCCTCTGCATCTGGCATGGAACGGGGTTAGTTCTGCACAAAGATGTGCAACTGGGCTGCAATGTGACGCTGCGTCATGGGGTCACGATCGGCACCTTGGGCGAGGACGAACTCAGCGCCGCTCCAGTACTCGGGGATTCTGTGAGCGTAGGAGCAGGTGCAATCATTTTGGGGCCGTATCAGATTGGCGATGCCGCAATTATTGGCGCGGGTGCAGTGGTCGTGACTGATGTCCCCGCCGGCGCGACTGTGGTCGGAAACCCAGGCAGAATCCTGGCCAGCAAAGACCCATCCGAGCAATGAC
>CANJEC010000283.1 GCA_947473395.1 Actinomycetota bacterium
GCCACTGAAGTGGAGCTCAAAGAAAAGAAGCACCGCATCGAGGACGCAGTTTCCACCACCAAGGCAGCCATCGAAGAGGGCGTAGTCGCAGGCGGCGGCGTGACCTTGTTGCGTGCGCAGCAGGCCGTTCAGGAACTTGCCGAGACGTTGGTCGGCGATGAAGCAACTGGTGCACGGATTGTGGCCAAGGCTCTCGAAGCTCCGCTCACCCAGATTGCCGAAAACGCCGGCCTAGAGGGCGGCGTGATCGTGTCCAAGGTGCGAGCACTCAAAAACCCGAACGAGGGCTTGAACGCTGCCACCAACGAGTACGAAGACCTAGTAGCTGCCGGCATCATCGATGCAGCCAAGGTCACCCGCTCGGCGCTCCAGAACGCTGCCTCCATTGCGGCGCTGTTCTTGACTACAGAAGCTGTCATTACCGACGCACCCGTTTCCAGCACCATCTCCTCACCAGATATGGGAGGCATGGACTACTAGTCCAGGCCTCACACTCTTGTCGGCGCTCGTTTCGCTGACTCTTCACATGACAGACTGAGATCATGACCCTGCCTGCAACCCCCTCTGTCGGCCTAGCCGTGATGCACTTGTTCTTTCATGTGAGTTCGCGCACCGACCGAGATGCCGTTCTCGCCGCAATTTCGGCTGCCCAAGAACAGGGCGATCAAGTTGTCACCGCAGCCATGCTGGGACACAAGTCCGATGTTGCAGTGCTTGCGCTGTCTACTGACCAGTGGCGACTTCGACGTTTACAAACAGACCTCGTGATAGCTGGGTTGGATCTCACCGAGTCGTACGTGTCGTTGACTGAACTTTCCGAGTATGCAGCGGGGGTTCCAGAAGAGATGCAACAAGCTCGGCTCTACCCGGTCTTGCCACCAGAAGGTAAGCAGGCATTTTGTTTCTACCCCATGTCGAAAACCCGCAACGTCGGAGCCAACTGGTACGAACTGAGCTTTGAGCGGCGTAAAGAACTGATGTACGAACACGGTGCTTCGGGCCGAAAGTTTGCTGGCCGACTCGTGCAACTCATTACTGGTTCAACCGGACTCGATGAATATGAGTGGGGCGTGACGCTCTTTGGCGACACTCCAGACACCATCAAAGAGGTGGTCTACACGATGCGTTACGACCAGGCCTCTACTCAGTACGGTGAGTTCGGACCCTTCTATGTGGGCATGGTGGAGTCTCCCGAGGTCGTCCTCGACGAGGTGGGTGTGTGAGCACAGTCCATGGCTAAACAACCCAAGGCCAGGACTGCACGCAGGATGCTGCTGGGGTTGGCCCTGCTTGTAGTAGTCGTTGCAATCGGTGCAGAAATCGGTGGCCGCGTTGCAACAGAGCGGATTGCCGAGGATCAACTCCGCTCTGCGGGGGTAGCCGGCGGCGTCGAGGTCGAGGTCGGAGAGTCTTGGTGGCGGCCAACAGTCCTGCCTGCGGTTTTCACGGGCCGGGTGGATCGCATCGCTATTCGCCTGCAGGACGCCAAGCTGTACTCGCTCCCCGTTACCCAGGCCGAGTACATCCTCAATGACCTACAGATTGATCTATCCCTGCGCACAGCCAAGGTTGTGGCCTCTTCACTTGGCTCAGGTTCCGTCCGAGTACTCATTGACCCAAGCCAAATTGGCGCACTCGTTGGAGTTCCCGCCGAGATTCGTGATGGGGTACTGCTTCTTGGTTCGCCACTCGAACCTGCAGAACTTTCCCTTCAGGGCAATGACCTGATCATTGATTCTGCTCAACTTCGTGCGGCCGGCCAAGTGACTTCCTTGCAAGTCGCCGACCCGGAACTTTTGCCCTGCGACCCCCAAGTGCGAATTCTGGGAGAGATGGTTGAATTGGCCTGCACAGGGAATTCGCTTCCCGGTGTACTTCGCAACTCGATAGGAGTCGGCACCCCAGTTATTCCTGTGGACTCACAGCCCACGCAGCTTGAGCCGCCAGCGACACTGAATAAGCCCGCGACTCCGACTACAGCGGCTCCGACAGGTGGTAACGATGGTGGCTAATGAGCCAACGCCGCTCTCGGCAGCGGAGCAGATGTTTGTCCAGTACTCGGCGCAGTTAGCCCAAGCAGTAGATGCTGTCCTGGTTGACTGGGTATGCAACTGCGTCACTGACCGAGCAACCTCGGCGGGTTTGAGCCTTGATCAGGCCCAGCTTGAGCGTGCCGCACAGGCTGGTGAGCAGTGTCGCTCGGATATCAGCGCCAAGATGCGAGCGCTGCTGCAAACAGACCTAGATGCACAACAGGGCAGTCCGCTGTCTCTGCTCCGATCCTCGACTGGCTACGCCACCGCAGTGCTGCAGTCAGCGGGAGTCCCCGAGGTGCAGCGCGATGAGTTTGAGCAGCGAGCCTTTCCTGAAGACGTCTACGGCTTGGCCCCTGCATCGTTCAGTGATGTTGATGAGCGGCTGAGTGAGCCAGGGTTGGAGTGGGGTGCAGCTAAGGCACATCTGCATTTACTTCGGCGGCGAAACGCGGGTCAGCGATGAAGGTGGTTGCGCTCATTCCTGACCTCATGGACAGATCGCGCCTCGGCCAGTATCAGATTGAGTTTGTGGGTGCCGCTGCGTTACTACCGATCGTTGCCGCCGGTGCCGACCTGGTGCTCGTCGACCTCTCTCGGCCTGGGGTAGCCGAGGTCCTTGAGGTTGTCGTGAGCGCTTCAGGCCGGGTGATTGGTTTTGCTCCCCACGTAGAGGATGAAACCATGGCCTGGGCACTTGCCCTCGGGGCAGAGGTCATGCCGCGAAGCAAGTTCTTTCGCCGCGCTGCTGAGTTGCTGGGTAGCTGAGTTTCTGGGCAGCTGGGTAGCTGGGTAGCTAGCTCTTGGGCGGCGGGGTCCAGTTGCTATCGATCGGCCGCCTCTCAAAAAATAGGCAATCCTCGGGGCAATCAAATGGGGTCTCGGCGGCAGCCCCTAGTCGGCAGCGTTGAACGAGTTCGGTTGGGGTCACAGAGCGACTGGAGTAGTGGCGACAGTCATGTCGAACAGGCATGGGGGTGGACTGTAGAGCTATCGGGCC
>CANJEC010000284.1 GCA_947473395.1 Actinomycetota bacterium
GAACTCACCATCGCTCGCGGTTGTGATCCAATCTGGCGGATGTGGCGAGACCCCCGCTAGCCGCCCCTCGGTAGCCGCCCCTCGCGGGCCGAACCGCCAACCCGGATGATTTTGGTCGACTATCGACCAGAATCATCCGGGTTGATGCATATCTGCTGAAACCTGCCACCCGAACCTGCCACCCGAACCTGCCACTCGAACCTGCCACCCGAAGCTGCAGACAGCAACCTGCCGACAACACCTGCGGGGCACATCTCCCCGCTGACAACTCGAGCCTTGACCGGCAGGCTGAGAACATGTCTCAGAATTCCTCGACGCAAAGCCACTCGACAACAACTGGGCTAGCGGCACTGCTTCGCTACGCAGCGAAGCAGCACGGCGTCATCAGCGCCGCAGAGGCTGCGAGTTTTGAGGTAACCCGCGCTCAGCTGCGCAGTGGAATTCGCCGCGGCGACTGGCTGACTCCCCACCCTGGTGTGCTTATCGCCGCTGCTGCCCCCGCATCATGGATGCAGCGCTGCATGATTGCCGCTCAGCGATCGGGCGGACTGATCTCACATCGGGCAGCGGCTCGCTTGCACGGACTTGACGGGTTTCATGGCTCCGAAAGTGGCACCCGCCGTGGTGGCGGTAGTGGCACCCGCCGTGGTGGCGGAGGTAGCGGCGGAGGCAGCAGCGGTGAAGCTGGGCTGCTTGAACTCACCGTCCCAGACTCCAGATCTCGAGCCACCGGCGACTACCTAGTCCATCGAACTTGCGTCCTTGCCCCCGAGGACTGCACGGTGACAGCAGGCATTGCGGTGACCTCCATTGCCCGCACTCTGGTTGACCTTGGTGCCGTAGTCAGCGATGACAGAGTTGAACAGGCGCTCGACGATGCAATCCGCCGCGGCTACAGCCTTCGCTGGATTACAGAGACACTCAATCGAGTCGATCGACCTGGACCTAGCGGGTGCGCAAGCCTTAGGCGCGTATTGGCGCGGCCTGACCGCCAAGGCCCAATCCCTGATTCGATGTTTGAGCGCTCCATGGAACGTATGGCAGTTGCCGGCGGCATGCCACAGCCTGAGCGGCAGTTCCGGGTCTACGACGGGTTGGGATTCGCTCATGGCGGCTTGGGCATTCTGGTAGCTCAACTCGACGCAGCGTGGCCGGCAGCAAAACTCGGAGTCGAAGCACACTCCTCACGTTGGCACGATGGCAACCGGCGGGGTCGAGCCGATCAGCGCCGCGATAATCGCCTGGCTGGACTTGGCTGGGAGTTGTTGTATTTGAGCTGGTGGGACCTGCAGCATCCGGAGACATTTCAATCCGATCTGGCTGCCGCCTACGCGCTGAGATGCTGACAGCGACAACCCGGACGGTTGTGGTCGACTATCGACCAGAATCATCCGGGTTGAGCTGAATCCTCGAGCGCGGGTTGAGCTGAATCCTCGAACGCGGGTTGAGCTGAATCCTCGAGCGCTGACTGGCACAGAGTGCGAAACGGGATGACAAAAGCTCCGAGCTGAGGCAACATGTCGGGAGTCCAACGAGATCTGTCAAGAGCCAAACTAGGGACTGGGCGTTCTGTGACTGTGCTTCTGCTCAATGCAAGCTTTGAACCACTGCGAGTCATCACGATTCGCCGTGCCCTCGGACTGGTACTGACTGCCAAGGCTGAGCTGATTGAGCGCGACGGCAACCGGGTGATCCGCAGTGCTGGTGGTGCGGAGTTTGAGATGCCGGCAGTGATTCGACTCCGCAGATTTGTCTCGATTCCGTTCCAGGCAACTGCCCCACTGTCCCGGCGTACGCTGCTCGCTCGTGATGCTCATCGCTGCCAAGTGCTGGGATGCACTCGCAGCGGGCAGACCGTCGACCATGTGATTCCTCGCTCACGAGGAGGCCGCCATGAATGGTGCAACGTCACGCTGATGTGTGTGCGGCACAACTCACAAAAGAGCGACCGCCTCCTCGAGGAACTGGGTTGGAAACTGGCTCAGCAGCCTCAGGTTCCGCGGGGACGCCAGGTCTTACTGGCTCGAGCCGGTCTACGTGAGCCCCCTGCGCTCTGGGAGCCCTATCTAGCGGCTTGAACGAACTTGGGTGACATCTGCGCGCTCCTGACGTAAACTGGAACAGGTTCTAGTTTTGGCCGCAGTGATCAAGGCCCAAACAGCCGATTCCACAGACACACCCAAGGAGACTCCCATGTCGAAGCGCTCACCCTTCCCTATCCCCTTTGGGTGGTTTCAGGTTGCTTGGTCTAGCGATGTGGCAGTTGGTCAGGTTCTGCCAATTGAGTATTTCGGAAAGCGTCTGGCCCTGTGGCGAGATGAGAGCGGTCAGCCGCATGTCAATGACGCATTCTGCCCTCACCTTGGTGCCCACTTTGGGCATGGCGGTTCGGTGAACGGGGATGAGCTCGTCTGCCCATTTCATGGTTGGCGCTTTGACGCTGAGGGCCAAAACACCCTTATCCCTTACGCAGACCGCACAAATAAAAAAGCCTGTGTCACTGCCTACCCGACCATTGAGCGCAACGGTCTGGTCATGGCTTGGTATCACCCCGAGGCTGTGGCTCCAATGTGGGAAATTCCAGAGATCCCAGAGTTCAACGACCCTTCTGGATTTACAGAGATGGTCACTCGCGAGTACACGGTTCACGCTCCGTGGCAGGAGTTGGCCGAGAACGGTGTCGATGCAGCCCATTTCCGATACGTGCACCACACCGAGGAAGTACCCGAACTGCAGAGCTACGAGATCGACGGTCCGTTTACCAAAATGCGTTCCTCTCAGAAGTTCCCCACTCCTCGTGGGGTAGTCGACGGTCGCATCGACGCTGACTCGTTCGGGCCAGGGCTGAGCAGCGTGCACTTCTCGGGAATCATCGACACCGTCTTAATGGGTTGCAACACCCCCATCGACGCAGACACCTGCCATATGCGGTTCAGCTTCACGGTTCGCAAACTCGGCGATGACGAGGCGCTCAACTCAAGCGTTGGAGCGGCTTTCGTTGACGA
>CANJEC010000285.1 GCA_947473395.1 Actinomycetota bacterium
AGCTGCCGCTGCCGTAGACAACGTGCCTGCACGAAGTGGCCCGATTCGGTCGGGGATCTTTGCTCCGATAATTCTTACCAACAAGATGGTGCACCCGTACAACAAGAACACACTGCTTGAATCCTCGAGGCCAACATCGCTCACATAAAGGGGCATAAAGGCTGCGAATCCCGCTAGGCCGATCATCCCGAGAAACAGAACGAATCCTGGCGTGAGCGCAGATCGGTTAATGAGCGGTGCCGGTGCGCCACCAGAGGGTGCGGGGACCACGGTTTCGGTTGTAAACATTCCAATCACAGCTGACAGCAACGCGAAGACCAGTGCTAGCACCCAGACCCGATTGAAGTGGGTCTCGTCAAGGACGAACTCGCCCAAAGCTGGGCCAAAAGCCAAACCGCTATAGACCGCAACGGACCAGTAGCTAATTGCTTCGCCACGACGAGATGGCGGTGCAAGGTCGGTGATCATCGTCCCAGCGCCCACAAAGAATGCAGCCTCGCCCACTCCGCCTAAGAGTCGGGCGGCCAAGAGCATCTCTGGGCCTGTCACCAGAAGGTAGAGACCCACCGAGACAGCAACAACAAGTGCACCACCAACAATGAGAACTTTCCGACCCATCCGGTCGCCGATCCGACCTGCAAACGGTCGGATCAGAACGGCCCCAATAGAGAACGACCCAACAAGGATTCCAACTGCCAACTCACTGCCACCGAGGGGGCCCGCTACAAAAAGCGGCACGATCGGCAGGAGCATGCCAAGCGAAAAAAAGTAGAACAGGCCGGCCACTACCACTGTCAGAAACTGCCGAGTGATAACTCGTTCAGGGGGTTGCGGGGGTGGGTTGGTCAACACGCTAGGAGCAGAACCCAACAAGTTGTTCGGGCAAAGAAAACCGTCCATCCGCGCCGCAAGGAAAACTGATCACCTGCGTAATTGCATCTGTGTTCAGAGGGCCATACAAGTGAGGAAACAACAACTCGCCCTCGGCAGGAACCCCGGGCTCCCAGCGCAACTCGGAGTTGAGCAAGCCTTGGTCAATGATCAGCAGAACTAGGTCGCTACGCCCAAGATAATATTTGTTCGCAGGAATGAGCACCAGATCGGGCGTGGACAGATGCATAAAACCAACTGCAGCTTGATCCGGCGCGGTGTAGCCCTGATTGGAGTGTTTGGACTGCTTGAAGCGTTCCACCTCGGCCTGATCGCAGATATGTAACAGCGGCGCCGGCGAAAAGGTCATGGGTTGCGGGTTAGCGCCAAGAGTTGGCCCGATGAGACCACATTGGCTCCAAGTCGACGCGCACCATCTTGAACCCGCCGATCAGAACTCACCACCACCACCGGCTGGTCAGTCGGCAGGCCGGCCACCATCTCTAGGATCAGATCATCAGCCTCGACCTCGGCCTTAGAAAAGTGAACTCGCACGGCGAGCGGTGCGCCTACCGCTGGTCGGCTACCAGTTCCCTCGCCATCAAAGACCACGTGAACCAGCGCAGAGGTGCGAGCCTGAAGCGCAGAGAGCATGTTGAGCAGAGAACTTCTTTGCGCCGAGCCGTCAAGCTGCGGCCATGCCTCCATAGAGATGTTGTAACCATCTGCAATGAGGATGACCTGCGGAGTGAACAGGAGTTGCTCTACCCCTTCTGGAGACCCATCAATCACTCCTCGCAAGAGGCGCAGCGGGGTTCGACGCGGTGGCCTGTGAGCCGAGCTACCAGAGTCCCCGTCACTGCTGTGCGTATCACGGCTTACTTCGAGGATGCCATCTGGGTGTTGAGCAGAATCGTTTGGCTCTAGCGCCAGCTCTTCTTTGTTCTTGAGTCGAGCTACTGCTGGGGCAACGCTTTGCGCAACAACTGCCAACTGCTCTCCAAGCAACTTCGCAGCTAATGCAGCCTGGCGAACTGCGGCCTCAATCCGGGTTGGGTCAACTCCGTCCCAAGGCGAAGTACTAGCGGGTTGGGAACTCTGAACGGCGGGTTCGTCAGCAACAACTTGCTCGGCTGCAGAACTCTGGGCAACTGACAACTGAGCTTCAAGCTCGGCTATGCGCTGGCCGTCCGATTCGGCTCTGCTAGCAGCCTGACGCGACTCTTCAAGTCGAACCGCAGCGCGCTTCTCTGCTTCTTTCATGGAGCGAACAGCATGTTGGCGCTCCTGTTCAAGACGCTGCACTTGCTCTTGTAGTGCTCCCTGTTCGCCTTGCACCTCGAGCGAAGTAGCGCGCTCGACAGCGAGAGCCTCGAGCGCTGCCTGCGAAGCGTCGAGCGCTTCAGCTAATTCGCCTTTCAGTCGCGCAACCATCTCTTCGGCCTGTGCTAGTCGCCGCTCGGCCATTCGGTCGAGCATGCCAGCAGCCTCCTCTGCATCTTCTTCTGCTGCAGCCGCGATCAATAAGTCGAGTTCCTCGGACCAGCCATCGGGTCTATGAAGAAAGAGCCAAGAGCCGCGGCCGAGGTCATCTTCGGACAAACTGCCGGCAACATGGGTACGAAACGGCTCATCCGACTCGAGTACCTCGATCACCCTGCGGGAGGCAGCCGGCGGCAGACGCACAAAGTTCAGGAGTGGCCTGATAGCCGCTGGCGGCAAGGGTGCCCCCTTTTCGCGGCCGGACGCATCCTTTTTGGCCTGAACAATTGCGCTCTCGATAGCTCTGTTCAGCACCCGGGCGCGACTGACCTGCGAGGCCTCATCGCTGATGCTCTCAGACTCCGGATTCGGCGCCAAGCGTCTCACCATCTAGGGGACCCGAGGGAATCTGAACCACTGATGCTGCAGTGCCGCACCAACGGCAGACCACTGACTCGTACTCTTCGTCAAGCACAACTGTGTCTTCGATGCTGAGTTCGCCACCCACGGTGTAGTGATGAAACGAACGCGTCCGTCGCGACACCGTCACTTCAAATCGTGTCAGGTTTCCACATGCCGTACAGCGGTAACGGGGTGGTTCTGCATCTACAGCCAGGTCAGAAGCGGTGTCCATGCGGCGATGTTAGCG
>CANJEC010000286.1 GCA_947473395.1 Actinomycetota bacterium
CAGCTGTGGTTCGTCCGATGATGATGGGAGAGCATCTGCAAGTAAGTGGGCGGGTCAGCGAACTCCACGGTGCCCCCGCCGGATGGGTACAAGCCCGCCACCTAGCCGGGCGCCTGCAGCTCAATTCAGTCAAGGCGGCCGGCAGAACGGCCCCGTGGTACCAACTTGCAAATGCCGTTCACAGCAGGGTCTCTGCTGGGGCTGACTCCTTCCCAGAGGAGCAACGCTCGCTCTATCTGGGTCTGGTTCTGGGAGATGACCGTGGGCAATCAGAGATCCTGAAGTTCCGGTTTCAAGCTTCAGGCCTGAGTCACTTGCTTGCCGTGTCAGGGCAAAACGTCGCATTCCTTCTTGCTGTGGCAGCACCGATGTTGCGCCGAATGCCACTACGACTCCAGGTCTTCTTCGGTGTGCTCTTGCTCGCGCTGTTTGCAATCGTGACTCGAGGAGAACCATCGGTCTTGCGCGCAGCAGTCATGGCCGCAATTGCATTGAGCTCGGTTGCAGCAGGGCGATTGGCCAGTGGATTGCGGGTCCTTTCCATGACGATCATTGCGCTCGTCATGACTGATCCACTCCTGGTTCATTCGATCGGGTTTCAACTCTCGATTGCTGCCACAGCGGGATTGTTGGTGATGGCACGTCCGCTAGCAGATCGCTTACCTGGGCCAGCGTGGTTTCGGCTTCCGCTCGCAGTCACGCTGGCAGCACAGGTAGCTACTGCTCCAGTTCTGGTTGCGCTTGCTGGCGGGATTCCCGCTGTTGCCACGCCGGCCAATCTGTTGGCCGTGCCGGCAGCAGGCCTGGTCATGATGCTTGGGGTGACGGTTGGTCTGGGGGCAGGACTAATTCGCAACCCCTTGGCTCAGCTCGTGCAGATACCGTCCGAATTGTTGGTTCGCTGGATTGGATGGGTTGCCAGACTGGGCTCACAATCCGCTCTGCCATTGCTGCGGCCATTCCAACTGCTGATACTCGGCATTGCAGGACTGTTGCTGTTACTGCTCTCAAGTCACCGGTTTGCGGAGCTAGCGATACCTGCCAGATTCAAGCAATCTCTGAGGCTGTTTGCGCGCTGTTTAGCGCTGTCGCTCTTCCTCATAGCCATTCGCCCAACCGACCTAGCCGCCGGCGAGCGCGACCTAACTGCTGGGGCAACGCTGTGGGTCGGCACCTGTGGCGGTCAGGTGCTAGCCGTTGGACCTTCCGCGAATGCTGGCGATCTGCTCGAATCCCTGTGGAGTGCTGGGGTGCGCAGGCTGGACATCGTTGTGGCCGAACCTGGAAGCGCTGCCACCCGAACCGCTCAAGTAGTCGCCCAACAGTTTCAGGTCCGTCAACTTCTGTCAGTGGGGGAGCGCAGCCCTCCGGGAATGACTCCAATTGGAATGACAACTTGGAGCGCTGGAGGAGCGCAAGTTGTAGCGCTCAGAGATCCTGCACGGAAACAACGCCGACTGGCCAAGCCGCGAGTCCTGCTATCCGCTAGCGCGTGTAGCTTCTGAAACATGATTCTGGAGCTCGGAGCGGCTTACTCCTTCGACATCACCTATCGAGCTTTAGTTATGGGAATCTTGAACCGAACCCCCGACTCGTTTTTTGATGGCGGGCAATACTTCGATTTTGATGGATTCCTAGAAAAGGCCGATGGCCTTGTGCGCGACGGGGCAGATTTTCTTGACGTAGGTGGAGTCAAGGCTGGCCCAGGCCCCGAGGTTTCAACCGAGGAGGAGCTTGAGCGGGTAGTGCCCGCAATTGCGGCGCTCCGCTCTCGCTTCGATCTGCCAATCTCGGTAGATACCTGGAACCCTGTCGTTCTGCGCGAGTCGCTCTCGGCCGGAGCTTCTGTAGGAAACGACATTTCTGGATTTGCACACCCTGACTACCTGCCGATCTGTGCAGAGTTCGATGCCAGCGTGGTGGCCACGCATATACGCCTCGGCCCACGTATTCCTGATCCAGAACCGGTCTACGAGAATCTGCAGGTAGAGGTACGGGCATTTCTGCAGGGTCGCGCCGAGGCAGCGCTTGCGGCTGGTATCCCGCATCAACGAATCATGGTTGATGACGGCATGGATCTTGGTAAAACCGAGCCGCAGTCGCTCGAGTTATTGCGTTCTTCCGAGCACCTAGCCTCGCTTGGCTATGCAACCTTTCTCTCGGCTTCAAACAAGAGATTTCTAGGAGCGCTGCTCGGCACTGAGGTCACTGACCGCCGTCAGGCCAGCCATGCCGCACATGCCTTGGGAATCGCCAAGGGCTGTCGGGTGCTGCGAGCTCACGATGTAGTTGGTGCTCGCAGAACCGCCGACATTCTGGCAGCGCTGTTGCATGCTCATTCGGAGGGTCACGACAGCAGCGACCAATCTGCACTGCGAGCTTCGTGATGCCAAATCCGACAGCGGCGAACTCTCCGGTGTACCTCCTCAAAGGGAGCGATGAGGTCCTGCTTGGCACTGCCGCAAGCGAGTTGGTGACCCGACTCATTGGCGAGGGTGATCGTACTGAACTGCTCGACACCTTCAGCGGAGATGAGTACCCGATGAGTCAGGTGATCATGGCCGCCACCACGATGTCGATGTTCGGGTCACGAGTCGTTGTTGCCCGAAACTGTGCCAGGTTCTCAACCGATGAACTCGCTGCAGTGCTTGCGTATTTAGAGAATCCAGCTCCTGAGTCAACCCTGGTGCTCATCTGGGAAAAGGCAGTCGCCCCAGGTACCCGAACCTCGCCGCTTCCCAAAAAACTCAGCCAAGCAATCAAAGACGCTGGCGGTGAAATTCATGATTGTGGCCTGCCAGGCGGCAAAGGGAGGTCGATGTGGGTTGACGATCAGCTCGCTGCCTCTGCTGTGTGTTTGAGTAGCGGAGCGAAACGCGTGCTCGTTGAACAACTTGGCGAAGATCTCAGTCGGTTGGCAGGAATTTTGACTGTGCTCGAGGCGACCTTTGGCAACGAAGAAATCAGCCCCGAGGACCTTGAGCCGTACCTTGGGAATGC